>JAGASB010000225.1 GCA_017621955.1 Clostridia bacterium
CAATATCCCCAGGCGGTAATTGCTTACCGGCTTGGGGATTTTTTTGAAGTGTTCGGGGATAACGCAGTTATGATTTCCAACGAACTCGAACTTACGCTTACAGGTCGGGATTGCGGACTTGAAGAACGTGTGCCGATGATAGGTTTTCCTTTTCACGCATCGGATAACTACTTTAAGAAAATTGCCGAAAAGCACGAACTTGTCGTTATTGATAAGAACGTTGCAACTCCTTACGGCGTAAAAGAAGAACCCAAAATACAAATTGACGATGCCGAAGATACCGAACTTGCCGAAATGCGTGAACGCTCAAAAGCCTTTGAAACGTCAGCGCTTTGCAAACTGATGGAAACTTTCGGTGATGAACTTACTATCCAAGAAGGAGATATATAACAATGATTACCGTAAAAGATATTAAACCTATCCCGAAATATATGCTTGCGATTATAAAACGCAAAGATAAACAACGCTATTCCGTTCCTTGCGGAAACAGTAGGTTTTATTCCTATCTTGCCGTATGGAAAGGCGAACTTACGAAAGTTACGGTTGCCGTTCGACATAAATACAACAAATGGTATTGCAAGCAAGTTGCCGTTCACTCGTTACGCTCGGATATAAGTTACGTAAAAGATTTATGCTTTTATCAAATTGCAGGCTACATCGTAGGTTGGCACGACGTCGGCGCAAGCAAAGAACAAAAACATTTTGAAGATGGCGTTTGGTATGAAAATCAATATCCATCTATGTTCGATCCTTACGCTCCCGTTGTAAACGTTGAGTTCTTAAACCGTTTCCCCGAATATAAGTATTGTCCGTATCAACAATATCACGGTACGGATATTTTACATTTTTTGCGATTATACGAAGAATATCCGCAAATGGAATACTTATACAAAAGTGGTTTAGGAAACTATGCAACGTCAGTTATGATTTTACGCCAAATGAAGAAAGATAAATCTTTTCACAAATGGCTTGTTGCAAATAAATACTTTGACTTAACTTGTGGTCGATGCTATTGCGACGTTATCTTACGAGCCTATAAAAAACATAAACCGTTAAAAGAACTGCAAGCCTTTGAAGAACGCAAAAGAAAACTTTGTGGCGATTACTATTATAAACGCATAAAGCCAATTTTCAAGAAAGGCGTTCAGGGTGAGTATAAACGTTTCTTTGACTATATCGACAAACACGATATATCTTTTTACACCTACCAAGATTACATACAGGCTTGTATTTACTTAAACCTTGATATACACGACGATAAAATCCGTTATCCACACGATTTTAAGCGTTGGCACGATATTCGTACCGAAGAAGAAAGTGTTTTAAGGCAGGAAGAAGAAAGAAAATTAAAGCGTGAACAAGCACAACAATTACGCAAGGAAAAACGCAAACTTATCAAAGACTTTATGAACGCTGCTAAAAAATACTTGCCGTTAGACGGGTTTACCGAAGACGAACACTACGCCGTATTTATCGCAAAATCGCCCGCCGAACTCATTAAGGAAGGAAACGCATTATCGCATTGCGTTGGGCGTGGAACTTATGAAAGGCGTATGGCGAATGAAGAATCGCTTATATTCTTCGTTCGTAAAATGGACGACTTACAAACGCCGTTCGTTACGATTGAGTATTCCTTAAAGAAAAAGCAAGTTTTACAATGCTACGCTTACAACAACACAAAACCTGATGAAAAAGTATTAAATTTCGTCAATAACAAATGGTTGCCACATACCAACCAACAAATACAACAAATCGCCGCATAAGGCAAAGGAGCAAAATTATGAAAAACTATTTTAGAATTACAACTTATTCCCCCGACGAAAACATTTCCGCTATTATTGATAGCAACGGAAAGTTTGAAGAACTTTGTGCTTTTAGCGCATACCTTGTAGGCAAGAATTTCAAAATTCGTGCTATTTCCAAAGCCGATAAAATTGACTTTGGGAACATGCCGAAAGCCGAACCCGACAACAACCGTCTTATTCTCCGTGCTTGTCAAACGGGCGAGCCTATTATCGACGGCAACCGTGTCGAAGTAAACGGCAAATATTATTTCAAAAAATAAGGAGTTTTAACTATGAAAAATATTATCGAACTTTTGTATTACGGACAAATCAACGAGGCGGAACGTTCCGACAAACCTAACTTACATATAAAAAAAACCTGATAAAGAAGATAAGGCATACGACCTTTTATACAAATCCTTGTCAGACGAGCAAAAAGAACTGTTTAATAAGTGGGAAGAACTCTATGCTGACCGTTTAGAAGAACGTGTTGAATCGAAATTCGCTCGTGGTCTAAAAATAGGTTTTCAACTCGCTATACAAATAGCCGATTTAGACATTTAAGAACGTTATTTACAACTGAATATCAATCGCAAAGGGTGGTAATTTTTACCGCCCTTTTTTTGTTTGCGTAAAGTTTGGGTTGACTTTGGGAAAAATTGCAGGCGTGAGAGTTTGGCGTGTGCTTGTCTTGAACAAGTGGCGTCGCTACGCTCCGCCAGACAAGCACACGCCAAACTAAACCGACTTACCGACTGACAAAACGAAAAACGAAACTTTCGGGCGGGGCGTTTGCGCTGAACCGCTTGCAAATCGCCCCGCATTTCCATCAAGTATATTTTTCGTTTTTAACCGTTTTCTAACCACCCGAATTACGTCAGTTAGATTTTCGCATACGCTTTATCACGTCGGCGCTTACTTCGCCTATGTATTCGCCTTCGTCCCAACACACGAAATTGTCGAATAATAATAGTTTTTTATCTTCCAATCCTATCGTACAGACAATATCATCGTCCATTATGTCCGATATAAAAAATTGTGGTAAGCCTTTTGAATACACGATTTTTTCGCCCGTTTTTTCAATATATTTCATTATATACGCCAACGCATCGTTTTTAATATAATCATCTAACGGCTCAAAATCGTTTCGTCCGAAACGCTCGGTAAAATATAAGTTTTGCATTGTCTTTTGTCGGCGTTTTGTCTTAAAACTATAATCGTTCTTTTCGATAATCATTTTAGGCATTGTGCCGTCGGGTATATAAAATACTCCGTGAAAATGCAATCTATGTTTTTCGGGCGAGCGTTCCCATACGCCTATGTATTTCCACCCGTTGCGGTTTGAGAAATTCCATAGACAACGGCGCAGAGACTTTTTGAAACTATCTTCCGTATGTAGTTTGCCGTCGTAAGTGAACGTTACGAAATAATTAAACTCTTGCAAATTTGCTTTTCGCCACATACGGATACGCTTACAAATCAAATTGCGTTTCTTTCTTTCAATATTAGCGTCAACGAAATTTACCGTTTTTTCTACGCTCGGAAACAACTCTTGCATTGCCGTTATTATTTTTTCTCGCCTTGCTTGCGGTTTATCTTTTATGTGCTTTTGATACAGTTCGTCAAATCGTTCTTTCTTAGTCATTTGTCTATTGATTTTAACCGTTTCTCTTGACTTTTTGGCTACTTTTTCAACCTGCTTGGGTTCTTGCTCGACTTCGATATTTTCAACCGTTTCTTCGGGCAAAGGCAGCGTTTCCGTTTCTATTTCTTCCGTTATCGTAACGACTTCTTCTATCCGTTTTAGACGAGGCTTTTTAGGCCTCGTCGTATGCGGAATTGCAATATAGTGGCTACCGTCTTTATAAACCTTTGCTTCGGGAAATGGCATTTATACACCCCCTTTAAGCACCATACAAGCCGTTGATAAAATAACTGTTTTGTGCTTTCAGTTCGTCAACGCTTGCACGTACCGTTTTATAAGTTAAATAGTCCATAAGTCCAACGCCTGATTTCAACGCTAACTCATTGAAATAATCCGAGAAACAATCTGTTGTAAAACGCTCTCGATAAATCTTGTAGTTTGATAAGAAATAACGTTTCTTTTCGGGCTTTCCGTCTTGTGTTCCACGTTCTTTCTCTATACTTAATACGCTATATCCAAAACGATTGTAAATACGTTCGTTATACGCCCATATCTTACTTACGATGGCTTTCAAAATATATACCGTCAAAGTATTATCGCCACGCCTATATCTGTGGTCGTAATAAGCCGATATAAAATAGGAAAACGCCCAATCGCATAGCATTTCTTCTATTGTATAAAATGGTAAAGCGAGTCTTTGCGTTCCGCTGTTTACTATCGTTAAAATATCGGCAAGGTCTCTCGCATCTGCACCCCAACTTTCAGGGCGTTGCTCGTCCGTAAATACTTTTATAAACGGGAAATTATCCACCGTTGCAGAGTGCCGACACATTTTAAGCCAAGCATTGAACAGGTCGTTTTTTTGGTTGGTTTCGTCCGTATTTTTCTTAATTTCTTTTAACTCTAAATTATTTGCACGTTCTTTGCCTACTTCGGTTATTACTACAACGCCGAACTCAAAACTACCGGCGTTAGGATTGTTTTCAATTACCTTTTTACCAAGCCGTAGAACGTCAAAGTCAAGTATATGAGCAAACCTTGAATTTTCATAATTCGGACGCTTTGGGAAGAAGTTAAAAGCCCACATTGGAAAGTTGCCTTCGTCATACAAAATATCTTCTTCACGTATAGAATAATTTGCCACGAGCAAACTGCTTTCTATAACGTAGATAAAATATAGTTTTGCATACGTTTCCAATACGTCGAATAGATATTCGTGCTTTAATGCGTTATCAAAATAAAGTCCGTATTTTTCCGTATCATACCCATATAATTGC
>JAGASB010000226.1 GCA_017621955.1 Clostridia bacterium
AAGGTCTATCCTTTCACCATCTGCTGTGATAAGATAACCTTCTTCGTCAAGAATAGAACCGGGGTATAACTGCGTAACGTCACATTCAAACTCACCGTCACCAAAGCATACGGTGTTTTTCTTTGTGATATAGCCATCGTATTTGTTGGAAGAAAACTCTTTTTCCATTATGTGAATATCGCTAGGTTTAATGAATAGGCTTACTTTTTCACCGACCTTTCTTTCAATGGTGTCTTGAATTACTATTTCGGTTTTACCTACAAGCATAACCATTTCATAGTGTACACCCTTAAATATTGAGTTGATAATCTTACCGTTTACTTGACCTTTACCTTCGTCCATTAAGAATACGTCTTCGGGGCGAACTACAACGTCTACCTTTTCATTCTTTTCAAAGTCATCGACACAATCAAACGTGTGATTTATAAATCTACCTTTCTGTCGCCTACGATAGTGCCACTGAAAATGTTGCTTTCACCGATAAAGTCTGCAACGAAAGAGTTTTTAGGTTCGTTGTAAATATCCATCGGCGTACCTATCTGCTGAATTACACCGTCTTTCATTACCACGATAGTATCGCTCATAGTAAGTGCTTCTTCTTGGTCGTGCGTAACGTAAATAAAGGTTATACCTAACTTTTTGTGCATTTCTTTAAGTTCTAACTGCATATCCTTTCTCATTTTAAGGTCTAATGCACCAAGCGGTTCGTCAAGAAGCAAAATTTCGGGTTCGTTTACGATTGCACGCGCAATGGCAACACGTTGTTGTTGCCCACCCGAAAGAGTCGATACGCTACGCTTTTCAAATCCTTCAAGGTCAACCATTTTAAGCGCCTTTTCTACCTTTGCCGCAATTTCCCACTTTTTAAGCTTTTCCTTTTTTTCAAAGCGCTCGCCCTGACCGTTTTCGTACGTTACCTTAACCTTTTTAAGTTTTAAGCCAAACGCAATGTTGTCAAAAACGTTAAGGTGTGGAAAAAGAGCATATCTTTGGAATACCGTGTTTATTGGACGCTTATTCGGGGGCAAGTCGCTTATGTCTTTTCCATTAAGCATAATCTTTCCGCTTGTAGGCTTGTCAAATCCCGCTATCATTCGAAGCGTTGTCGTCTTTCCGCAACCAGACGGTCCTAAAAAGGTAATAAATTCACCCTTTCTAACGTAAAAACTAATGTTGTCAACAGCAACTACTCCGTCGTCAAACTGACGGGTAAGGTTGGCAATTTCAATAATCTTTTCTCTTTTGTCTGCCATAACACACCTCTTAAAATGTTTAAAATAAAAAACGCAAGCTAAATCCATCAGCTTGCAAATACCCCAAATACCCTTGCTCCATCATTTTTAGGAATACAAAGATATTGGTAATCAGAGTCTATATAGCAACAAAACTTTTACTACTCTTTATTGACCGTTTCACAAGTCTGCGAATTTTCGCATTTTCGGTTATAAAGTAACCAACTTATAAAATTTGAGCTCTTAACTCAATCAATAAGGCGATATATCGCCACTCGGCAGTGGACCCGGCTGTCCGTATGGCCTAAACCCTTTCGGGTGGTCCTTTTTTTGTTTTGGAAAGACTCTGTTTATTAAAGTTCAATTCCGTTCTATATACTACATTATTTTAAACTATATGTCAATCGTTTTTTCGATATTTTTGTAAAAATTTTGCAACTTTTTGCACCTTAGTTTAGTTGATTATTTTTATATTTGTGGTTATAATTATTGTATCAAACCAAAAGGAACTATTTGTCTTTGGATATTTTTATTCAAACGCTAGGGTTTGTTGCAATAGCATTTAACCTAATAGCAGTACAATTTAATACACACGCTAAAATCGTTGCAATGAAAACTGTCGGCTCTTTTCTTTTTGGCGTACAATATTTTTTGCTACACGCTTATACTGGTGTAGTTATGGAAGTTATAGGTTGGATACGCAATTTTATTTTTATGTACGTCGTTAAAAAAAATAAGCCCACAAAGTTTTGGATTGTGTTTTTTTCTTGCGTTACCTTTGGTTTAGGTGTTACTACAATATTGCTTACTTGGGAAAAATCGTTAGAGTCTGTAAAGTGGCTAACAAACGACTTTACCACTGCAACAATTTTGACTTTGGGAATAAGCGTTCTTTCAATTATTGCAAAAATACTTTCTACCGTTGCTTACGGGATAAACAGTGCTCATAAGATTAGAATGCTCAACTTACCCTCTTGCTCTTGCTGGTTAGTTTATAATTTTATCGCATATTCTCTTGCGGGTATATTAAATGAAATTATGTGTTTAATATCAATCACTATTGCTGAAATAAGATTTAGAACGCCAAAGAAAAAAACAACCACTACTGAAACAAGTAAAACTGCTATTCAAAACGAATAAAACCGTAATAAAAAACTTAAACGCCCCGAATTTAGTGCGTCAGTAATAGGGATTATTACTGACGCACTAAATTCGGGGCGTTTACTTTATACTTTTTTCGACCTGTCTTCTTCAACAAGCTTGTTTAAGATTTCTGTTCTTGACATAACGCCTAAATCGCCGTCTTTTCTTGACCTAACCGATACGACGTTATCTTCTTTTTCCTTGTCACCGACAATAAACATATACGGTATTTTTTCAAGTTGTGCTTCCCTGATTTTGTAACCGATTTTTTCGTTACGAATATCAACTTCGGCTCTAATTCCTTGCATTTTGAGTTCTTCTACAATTTCTTTTGCATATTCTGCCGTTCTATCAGTTAAACTCATAACCTTAACTTGTACGGGGCAAATCCAGAACGGGAATGCACCTGCGTATTTTTCGATAAGCATTGCAAGTGTTCTTTCATAGCAACCGATTGAACTTCTATGGATAACGAACGGATATTGTTTAGTACCGTTTTCGTCAATATATGTCATATCGAAACTATGTGCAGCGGCAAAGTCGATTTGAATAGTGATAATAGTGTCTTCTTTCCCGTAAACGTTCTTTGCTTGAACGTCAAGTTTCGGTCCGTAGAAAGCCGCTTCGTCGTCAGCTTCAACGTAATCAATACCGATTTTATCAAGGATAGTTTTCATAAGAGCTTCGGTTTCGTTCCAAGCTTTATCGTTATCTATATATTTACCACTCTTTGAGCTGCCACGCTTTGAAAAACGGAAAGAAACGTCTTCACGCATTCCCAAGCAATCCAAGAAGTAATAACTTAGTTCTAAACAACGCTTAAATTCTTCTTCAATTTGTTCGGGCGTACATACGATATGTCCGTCGGATAGCGTGAACTGACGAACACGAATAAGACCGTGCATTTCGCCGCTTGCTTCTTTTCTAAACAGCGTTGCCGTTTCGCTGTAACGGCAAGGTAAATCCCTATAACTCTTTAAACCGTTCTTATAAATTTGATATTGGAACGGACAAGTCATAGGACGGAGTGCCATTGCCTCGGTTGAATTTTCGTCGCCGATAATAAACATTTTATCACGGTAGTGGTCCCAATGTCCTGAAATACGGTAAAGGTCGTTCTTTGCCATATAAGGCGTTTTGGTAATCATAAAACCACGTCTTTCTTCTTCATCTTCAACAAAGCGTGTTAAAATCTGCATAATCTTTGCGCCCTTTGGTGCAAGAATAGGAAGTCCTTGACCAACAACTTCTTCGGTCAAAAAGATGCCAAGGTCACGACCAAGTTTGTTGTGGTCGCGTTTTTTTGCTTCTTCCAAAGCAGTAAGGTATTCTTCAAGTTCGGCTTTTTTGGGGAACGCCGTACCGTAAATACGGGTAAGCATTTTATTCTTTTCGTCCCCTCTCCAATACGCACCGGTAATTGAAGTAAGCTTAAATGCCTTGATTTTACCCGTTGACGGAAGATGCGGTCCACGGCATAAATCCATAAAATCACCTTGCTTATAGCAAGAAATTACACTGCCCGTAGGTAAATCGTTGATAAGTTCAACTTTATAAGGTTCTGAAAAATCCTTGAAAATTTTAACTGCATCACGCTTGCCGTATACGATACGTTCAATGGGGAAATCACTTTTTATGATATCCTTCATTTCGTTTTCGATTTTTATTATATCTTGTTGTGTAATTGGCGTTTTAAATTCAATATCGTAATAAAAACCGTTTTCAATTGTAGGTCCGATAGCAAGTTTACTTGTCGGGAAAATGTTCTTAACTGCCTGTGCAAGAACGTGTGACGTTGTATGGCGATACACGTCTAACCCCTCTTTATCTTTAAGCGTTACTATTGAAACTTCACAGTCCTTGTCTATTACCGTAGATAAATCAACAAGTTCGCCGTCAACTTTTGCAGAAACAGCGTTACGCCACAAACCTT
>JAGASB010000227.1 GCA_017621955.1 Clostridia bacterium
GGCAGGATTTGAACCTACGAATGACGGAATCAAAATCCGTTGCCTTACCGCTTGGCGACACCCCTATACTTATTAAATTATGTGGGGCGGGTGATGGGAATCGAACCCACGACCTCAAGGACCACAATCTTGCGCTCTAACCAACTGAGCTACACCCGCCATCTGGTGCGCCTGAAGGGATTCGAACCCCTGACCCTCGGCTTAGAAGGCCGATGCTCTATCCAACTGAGCTACAGGTGCATATGAACTATGTCCCTGACAGAGTTTTTGGAGCGGGTGATGGGAATCGGACCCACGCTGCCAGCTTGGAAGGCTGGAATTCTACCATTGAATTACACCCGCATTAACTTTCCGTAGACAATGCTAATGAATTATATCAAAATGTAGATTGATTGTCAACTGTTTGCAAAACTTTTTTTAAAATTTTTCTAATTAAAAAAATTAATGGTCAAAAATGTTGTTTTATGCTTTTGTTTACTGAATAAATTTCTTTGACATATCATACTTTTATATGTATAATAATATCTATAAAATGGAAAATAGCGTGTAATTGTTTGACGCTGAGATTGGTTTTGGAGAAAATTTTATGTATATAGATAATTATAAAACTTGGCTAGAAAGTTTTAAGCTTGACGAAAAGGAAGTTAAAGAACTTGAAGGAATTGCCCAAGATGAAAAGGAAATAGAATATCGTTTTGGCAAAGAACTAGAATTCGGTACGGCAGGTATGCGTGGGTTTATTGGACTTGGTACTAATATGATGAACGTTTACGTTGTTCGTCGTGCAACGCAAGGACTTGCTGAATACATTAAAAGCTTAGGCGCTAGTGCTATGGAAAGGGGTGTTGTTATATCGTACGATACAAGAAGAATGTCCTACGAATTTGCATATTCTTCGGCGGTGGTGCTTGCTTCAAACGGAATAAAGACGTTCATATTTAGCGACGTTCATCCTGTTCCTATGCTTTCATACGCAGTTAGGGAACTTAAAACTGTTGCAGGTATTATGATAACTGCAAGTCACAACCCCAAAGAATATAATGGATATAAAGTTTATGGCGAAGATGGTGCACAAATGTCGCCTGAGGCAACGGCAAAAGTAGTTGAATACATAAGTGCGATAGGCGACGTGTTTTCGGATAAAATTTTATACGACGTAAAGTCTGAAAACAAGATTAAATTAGTGCCAAACCGAATTGATAAAAAATATTATAAGACCATTAAAAAACTTTCTCTATCACCAAAGGAAGTTAAAAAGATAGGAAAAAGCATTAAACTTGTTTACACCCCCGTTCACGGAAGCGGATTCATACCTGTAACCACAATATTAAAAAAGATGGGCATAAACGCCACGCTTGTTCCCGAACAAACGGTAAAAGATACTGAGTTTTCTACCGTAAAAGTTCCCAACCCTGAAATTAAGGAAACTTTGACGCTAGGAATAAAAATGGCTGATTTTAAGAAAGCTGACGTAGTGTTCGGCACCGACCCCGACTGCGATAGACTTGGCGTTGCAATCCGTGACGATAAAGGCGAATTTGTTGCGCTTTCGGGCAACCAAACGGGTATACTTTTGCTTGACTACGTTTTGCGTAGGTTAAAGGAAACAGGCAAATTAACTAAAAAGGGATTTGTGGTTAAGAGTTTCGTTTCAACGGGTATGGCAAAATTGATTGCCGATGATTATGGCGTGGAACTTATTGAAACGCCCGTAGGGTTTAAGTTTATAGGTGAAAAGATACACCAACTTGATGATACGGGTAAGCGTGAGTATATATTCGGGTTTGAAGAAAGCTGTGGATATTTGCGTGGAACGCATTGCCGTGATAAAGACGCAGTGGTTGCAAGTATGCTATTTGCAGAAATGGTTTGCTACTATACCTATAATAACGTAGGAGTATATCAAAGGTTACAAGAATTGTACGCAAAATACGGTTACGTTTTTGATACAAACGTTAGTGTGGCTTATAGTGGACTAAATGCAATGAAAGAAATGAACGCAGTGGTTGACAAGATGAAAACTATTAACGTGTCAGAAGTTGCAGGGGAAAAGGTTGAAGCTATCCGTGATTATTCAAGTGCAAAACGCACATTAAGCGATGGAACAACTGAAAGCCTTGATAGTCCTAAAACCAACGCAGTTTACTATGAGCTTGAAGGTGGAAGTTTTATTTGTATTAGACCAAGTGGAACTGAACCTAAACTTAAAGTTTACTATTCACTAAAATGTGAAAATCAAGACATTGCAAGCGAAAAGTTTGACAAAGTAAAGACTGAATTTGAAAAATATATTAAAATATGATAAATTTAGAACACATTCGCACCCAACTTCAAAAGTTGGGTGTCCCTATTGATAAGCCTGTTATAGTGCACGTTTCTTTGCGTGCCGTGGGTAAAATTGACGGTGGTGGAAAAGCCATGCTTGATGTGCTTATTGAGCACGTTACAAGTGGTGGTGGCGTTCTTTGTATTCCAACGCATACTTGGGCAAACTTTGAAAAAAATAAAGATATAATTTTAGACTTAACCGATAACAAGACTTGTATTGGAACGCTACCTGATTTAGCCGTTCAAGATAAAAGGGCGGTAAGGACGTTAAACCCAACGCATTCAGTGGCGGTGTTTGGTGATAAAGACAAGGTCAAAGAGTTTATCGGTCAAGAAAATCAATGTATAACACCCACTTCGCCCAACGGCTGTTACGGTAATCTTTTTAAGCTAAACGGAAAAGTGCTTTTAATAGGTGTAGGTCAAGAAAAGAATACCTATATTCACTGTGTGGAAGAAATGTTTGGCATAACAGATAGGCTATCGAAAGAGCCTGTTAAAATGCGTGTTAAAAACGTGGACGGAAGCATTAGCGAAAAACCGTTTCATTATATGAACGAAGAAATTTTAGACGTTTCGGTGAATTTTCCTAAATACGAACGTGCTTTTAGATATCACGGCGCTATCGTAGACGGCGTGATAGGCAATGCAAAGGTTCAACTTTGTGATGCAGTTTTAATAAAAAAAGTAATGGAACTTATTAGGAAAAGAAGCAATGAAAAAGAATTGCTTTTTGATAATAATGCTTTAAATTTTCAACTTTATAAAAATAATTAACGTCAATTTTTTATAAACATTATATATTATAGTGAAAATATTCTTCACGTTTATTATATATTCAACAAGTAAAACATCCTAAATATTGTGTTTAAAAACACTTTTTTTACAAAATATGGTCGCCCACGTAAAAAAACTTGTATTTTATTTAAAAAGTTTTAAAAAATGCGTAAAAAACTTGACATTAATAATAATATTTGGTAAAATCAATTAGCACTTCGGTTTCGGGGTGTTAATTTTTTGATGTTCGGAAGGTGCATTATGGCAGCAAAAGGCGCAAGACAAAAAATCACTCTCGCTTGTACAGAATGTAAGCAGAGAAATTATGATACGTTTAAAAACAAAAAGAACGACACTGAAAGATTGGAAATGCAAAAATATTGCAAATTCTGCAAAAAGCATACCACTCACAAAGAAGCGAAGTAATTTCGCTTTTATCAGCCTACAATAAAAGGGCTTAAAATTAAGGGGTCAGCGTAATGAAAAAAGACAAGAACGCTACTACCGGCGATTTTATCGAAGTTGATAAATCTGCCGCTAAGCAAAAGGACGTTAAAGACGTTAAGAAAACAAAAAAGAATAAAAAACCAAATATCTTTGTTAGACTTGGTAGAAAACTTAAAGACGTTTTCTCTGAACTTAAAAGGGTGAATTGGCCCACGTTCCCGAAAATCGTTAAGCAGACGGGTATCGTGCTTGCAGTTGTTTTAGTTTTCTTAATCGTTATTACCGCTTTCGACTTTGGTCTTATGGAGCTTTTAAAGCTTGTAGCACCTAGGTCGGTATAAGGAGAGCACAATGGCAGAACAGGCAAAGTGGTACGTCATTCATACTTATTCCGGTTATGAAGCTATGGTCAAAGATAGTCTTGAAAAGCTTATCGAAAACAACAATTTGCAAGATAAGGTTTTAGAGATTAAAATTCCGACCGAAGAAACTTTGGAAGAAAAGGCAAACGGTAAGAAAAAGCTTGTTGAAAGGAAGAAGTTCCCTTGCTATGCTTTTTTGAAAATGAACTACACTAACGACCTTTGGTATCTTATCACTAACACAAGGGGCGTAACGGGGTTTGTTGGTCCGCAAGGTAGACCGCTTCCTTTAACCGAAGAAGAAGTTGCAAGAATGGGACTTGAAGAAGTTGCAGTTGAAATTGACTTTACTGTTGGCGACACCGTTCAAGTGGTTTCAGGTCCGTTAGAATCTTTTTCCGGTGTGGTTACTTCGCTTACTGAAAGCACGCAAAAGGTTATGGTCAACGTTGAAATGTTTGGTAGAAAAACAGACGTTGAACTTGATTTTGTGCAAGTTAAAAAAGTAAACGTAGCTACTGAAACGGAAGAACAAGCATAAACATTATATAATATAATAATAGATACGTTCGGCAAAAGCCGTTGGTATAAAGGTGGGAGTTGTGTTAAATTTTTTTCACTGGCACGACGATATTACCACAATAGGAGGATACAATTATGGCAAAGAAAGTTACAGCAATCGTTAAACTTCAACTGCCCGCAGGCAAGGCAACACCCGGTCCGCCCGTAGGTTCAACGTTAGGTCCCCACGGTATCAATATCCCGGGATTTACCAAAGAATTTAACGCTAAAACGCAAGATCAGGTTGGTCTTATTATTCCGGTTGTTATGACCATTTATCAAGACCGTTCGTTTACGTTTATCTTAAAGACTCCGCCGGCACCCGTGCTTATTAAAAAGGCGTGCGGTATCGAAAGTGCGAGCGCAACCCCCAACAAGAACAAGGTTGCAAAGATAACCAAGGCTCAGATTGAAGAAATCGCAAAGCTCAAAATGCCTGACCTTAACGCAAATACTTTGGAAAGTGCAATTAGCATGATTGCAGGCAC
>JAGASB010000228.1 GCA_017621955.1 Clostridia bacterium
AGAATTAACTAATTGTCAAGCAAAAAATATTTCTTCTTTAATACATAAACTTTGCGATAATACTTGTAAAATTAATATAAAAAATGATATAATATATATAAAAAGTGGGGAAGCAAAAAAACCGTTTAATTTTTCTACCGGGCCATACCCCTTTTTTCCAACTGATTTGCAAGCACCGTCTATATCCTTGCTAACTGTTTCAGACGGCGTTTCGGTGGTAACCGAAAACGTTTTTGAAATGCGATATAAACACGTTTCAGAACTTATTAAAATGGGTGCGGATATTTCAGTTAAGGGTAGAACTGCGATAATTAATGGCGTAAAGCGTTTACAAGGTGCATCTGTCTATGCAAGTGATTTGCGTGGAGGTGCTGCGCTTATACTTGCAGGGCTTAATGCCGAAGGGCAAACGGTGGTAAACAATATTCACCACGTTAAACGTGGGTATTTGGATTTTGATAGAAAATTGTCGGCACTTGGCGCTGACGTAAAAATACAAAATTAACTAAGGTATTTATGAACACTAAAAAAATTGCCGTCATCTTAATAGCGATTGCATTTACTTTGATTGCGATATTTTCTTTTATCGGACTGTTTTCGGTAAAGAAAGTAAACGCAAGCTTTTTCGTTTCGGCAAATACGGACACGGGGGAAGTGCAACGTGTTTTGGACACGGCGCTTGGCGCAAATCTTATGTTCTATAACACAGAGGACTTAAAAAGCGTATTAAAGGACTATCATTATTTAGAAGTCCTTTCGGTAGACAAGCAGTTTCCTAACCAAATCAACGTTTCAATTAAAGAGCGTCGTGAAGTTTATTATGTTTTAAACGGCTCAACCGTGTATGTTTTAACTGCGGACGGCTTTGTATTAAATTCGTTTGATGCAAGCGCTTTCGATGGCGACGTGTTGCGTGATAAAATCATGCTTTCGTTTGACGGAATAGGTGTTGAAAATATTGAACTTGGAAAAACGTTAAAAACTGATAACGACCAAGCGATAAGTGCTGTTTTTGAAATTGCTAAGCAAGTTAATTTAACCGACTGTATAAAAAGCATTGCGGTTGAAAAGGTTGACGGGTTCAGCGATGTGTTCGACGCTAAGTTTACAACTTATTCGGGCGTAAGCATTTTGGTGCAAGACGTGTTGTATAGCAAAAGTTCTTTGCAGTTTATAAACGCATTTAACGCATACGATGAACTAAACAGCGATTTTATGAAGTGCAGTGGTCAAATACTTGCGTATTTTACCGATGAAGATAACGACGGCGTTTACGACGGATACAAGGTTATACATAACTACGACCAAAAAGACGTTGTTTTATTTCAAGAAAATTTGGCGTGACAAAGGGGTAAATAAATGCAAAAGAAACAAGTTGCCGTTATTGATATCGGCTCATCAAAAATAACTGCCGTTATAGGCGAACGAGGAATAAATAAGACGTTTGTTATTAAAGGTAGATACTCTTTTGAATACGACGGTTTTGAAAACGGTGTGTTTTTTGAACTTTCAAGATTGCAAAGCGCGTTATATGAAGCAGGATTATGTCTTAAAAAAGCGTGCCGTGATAGTTTGGGTGCTGTTTACGTTGGCGTACCGGGGGATTTTACCAAAGTGTTTATGAAAGATAGTCAAATATCTTTCGCAAAGAAGAAAAAAATCACCGAAGAAGACGTGGACGCATTGTTTGACGCAGCGTTTATGATGACGTCGCAAAAATACACGCTTATAAATCGTTCGGCAGTCGTTTATGAACTTGACGATTTTCGTAGGCTTGCTAACTCTGTCGGTGCAGTAAGTGAAATTTTAAACGGAAAATTATCTTTCGTTCTTTGCAGTAACTATCTTATTGAAACTGTAAAACCTGCACTAATGGAAGCTGGGATTACTGAAATTGAGTTCGTATCTTCCGCACTTGCTGAGGCACTGTATTTGGTCGATGCTGAAATGCGTGATAGAATAGCGGTTTTAGTAGACGTTGGATATATTACTACAACGTTTTCGGTTATACAAGGGGACGGGATTGTTTATCAAAACTCATTTAATTACGGTGGTGGATATATAACCGCATCAATAGTAGATAAGTTTTCTATACCGTTTGACGTTGCGGAAAAACTTAAACGAAAAGTTAATTTAAGTTGTGTTGCAAGTACGTCAGCGTTTGACGTTTTAGACGGTGAAAACGGTGAATATTACGCTATAAACGAAGTGAAAAGCGCTGTGTTTTCTAGTTTAGACGTTCTTTGTGAAAACGTTGCAAGTTCAATAGATATGTCGGGTTTTGTTATTCCCGAATACGTTCCTTTATTGATTACGGGTGGTGGAATTACTTATATCCGTGGGGCAAAGGAACACGTTTCAAGTAGACTTGGCATGGCGGTAGAAGTCGTTTCGCCCAAAGTTCCATTAATGGATAAGCCCACAGAATCAACAATATTGTCGCTACTTGATTTAGCGCTTGAACAAAAATAATTCAAGTTCACATATAAAGTTCATTATAAAAGGAGAAAATTAAAATGTACGGTCAAGATTTTGTAAATGCAAATTCAGCAGTTATAAAGGTCATCGGTGTTGGTGGCGGTGGATGTAACGCTATAAATAGTATGATATCTTCAAACGTTTCAAGTGCGGAATTTATTGCCGTTAATACGGATAATCAAGCACTATTACTTTCAAAGGCTAGCAAAACTTTGCAAATAGGCGCAAAACTTACTAAGGGCTTAGGTGCTGGAAGCGACCCCAACATTGGCGAAGCGGCTGCCGAAGAATCAAAGGAAGAAATCACCGAATTATTGCGTGGTACCGACCTATTGTTTATCGCTTCTGGTATGGGTGGTGGTACGGGTACGGGTGCTGCTTCGGTTATAGCACGCATTGCTCGTGAACTAGGCATCTTAACGGTTGCAGTAGTAACCAAACCTTTTTCATTTGAGGGTAGAGTAAGAAACGACAATGCTAATAAGGGCATTGCAAACCTTAAAAAGCACGTTGATACGTTAGTTGTAATTCCCAACGACAAACTTTTACAATTCTTACCTGCGCAAACAGGTATGCTTGATGCGTTCAAAGTTGCGGACGATATGTTAAAGCAAGGTATAGTAGGTATTGTTGATTTAATCGCTACGCCGTCGCATATTAACCTTGACTTTGCCGACGTTAATACTGTTATGCGCAATCAAGGTCTTGCACATATGGGTATAGGTAGGGCAAAGGGTGAAAACCGTATTATTGAAGCAGTAAGACAAGCCGTTTCAAGCCCACTTCTTGAAACAACTATTGAAGGTGCAAAATCGGTTATTCTTAACGTTTGTGGTGGTAAGGATATTATGCTTAACGAAATTAGCGAAGCCGCACAACTTGTCCAAGGAATTATAGATGAATCTGCAAATATTATTTTTGGTGCAACCGTTGACGATAATATGTCGGAAGAAGTTAAAATTACGGTAATTGCAACAGGATTTTCAGCAGAAGATAATTCGGTAAAAGAAGAACCCGTTGCTGTAAAACCAGCTATTCAAGTCAACAAAGTAAAAGAAGAAACAACTGTTCCGCCGTTGCTTCGTGATATAGAACTTGCGGAACAACAGGCAACTGAGCAAGTCGATGAACAACCCACTATAAGAATAGTTCAGCCCGAACCTGTTGATGTGCCAACGCCCGAACAAGTTAAAGAAGAACCAAAGGGCAGGGAACTTCCGGCATTTATGAGAAAATTATTTAAGAAGTAATAAATTAAAAAACGGCGATAAGA
>JAGASB010000229.1 GCA_017621955.1 Clostridia bacterium
ACAAGTATCGCTCCGTATGGCGTTTTCCACCTGCTTTTCCGTAATCAATCCATCTTCGGAAACGGGCAAAAGGGTGATTTCAAATCCCTGTTTTTTTAACTTTTCGAGCGTATGCAAGACGGCGTGATGTTCAAATGCCGTGGAAACGATATGCTTCTTGCCTTTTTTCTCGCCAAGTCGCGCCGCAGAAATGATGGCTTGATTATCCGATTCGCTTCCCCCCGACGTAAATATGATTTCTTTTTCGTCGCAACTCAACCTTTTTGCGATACGCCGTCTTGCTTCCGTCAACGCATCCGCCGCCATTTGCCCAACCGAATGTAGGCTAGACGGGTTGCCGTATATTTCATCCATATACGGCAACATTGCCCTGATTGCAGTTTTGCTCATTTTTGTCGTTGCCGCATTATCCAAATATATTTGCGCCATACATACTCCTAAACTGTTAAAATTCTTTTATAATCTATATAAATCCCCTGTGATAGTCATCGGCACCCGTAAAAACAAGTGCCGACAACCGTTTATAATTAGTCCGCAAAAAGCGGTGTGGACAAATACCTGTCCCCCGTGTCGGGGAGTAATACAACAATATTTTTCCCTGCATTTTCTTCGCGTTTCGCAAGCTCGATTGCCGCCCACGTTGCCGCACCCGAAGAGATTCCTACGAGTATGCCTTCACTTTTTCCGATAAGTTTACCCGTTGCAAAAGCGTCCTCATTTGTAACCGTTATAATTTCATCATAAATCTTCGTATTCAAAACTTCGGGAACAAATCCTGCGCCGATACCCTGTATCTTATGCGCACCCGCAACACCTGTGGAAAGCACCGCAGAAGTAGTCGGCTCTACCGCTACAACTTTCACGTTCGGATTTTTCGATTTCAAATATTCTCCGACACCTGTTACCGTACCGCCCGTGCCTACGCCTGCCACAAAAATATCTACCTTTCCGTCCGTATCCTCGTAAATTTCAGGACCCGTATTTTCTTTGTGTGCTTTGGGGTTGGCAGGATTGGTAAATTGACTTGGAATAAAACTGTTAGGGATTTCGGTAGCAAGCTCCTGCGCTTTTGCAATCGCGCCCTTCATCCCTTTTGCCCCCTCGGTTAAAACGAGTTCTGCGCCGTAGGCTTTCATAAGTTGTCTACGCTCCACACTCATCGTTTCGGGCATAACGAGAATTACACGGTATCCCCTTGCCGTAGCAACGGAGGCAAGCCCGATACCCGTATTGCCCGAAGTCGGCTCGATAATAACGGAAGCAGGGCAAAGTTTCCCGCTTGCTTCCGCGTCGTCGATCATGGCTTTTGCAATTCTATCCTTCACCGACCCTGCGGGGTTAAAATATTCTAGTTTTGCAAAAATTTTCGCTTTTAAGCCGTGTGTTTTTTCTATATGAGTAAGTTCTAAGAGCGGAGTTTTTCCGATAAGTTCATCCGCGGATTTATAAATTTTTGACATATTAGTTCTCCTTTTTTAATCTTTTAATTTATCAATAACTTTTGTAGCGGAGAGTATTCTCATTACAGCCGTCGATATAACTACGCCTATCGCGCCTTGAACAAGATTCCACGGTACGTTTATTATTGCAACAGCTGCCGTTTCAAAAAACAGCGTTTCGTAAAAGAAATATCCGAAAGCCATTATAATAGCACCTGCCACTCCGCCGACAATTTCGGCAAGCATGGCTTTTTTCGTCGCTTTCAATAGCAGTTTGTAAAGAAGATAAGCAACTATCGCCATTACCGTTTTGATAAGTAAAGTCCCCGGCGCATAAGTTATATACCCGAAAAGGTCTGCAAGCGCTGAGCCAACGCCTGCCGCTATCGTTCCGTAAACGGGACCCAAAATAAAAACCGAAAGCAAAACGAAAGCGTCGCCTAAATTTATGTATCCAAGTACCAACGGTACTCTTATAAACATTGTCGACACAAAGGTAAGTGCCATAAAAAGTGCTGTTAAAACTAATTTTTTTGTCGTGCAGTTTCTCATAATTGTTTTACGGCGTTAAAGCCACCCTCCAAATCTTGAATAATATCGTCGATATGTTCCGTGCCGATAGAAAGTCGAATCGTGTTCGGTTTTATATTTTGTTCTTTAAGTTCTTGTTCGGATAACTGACTATGCGTAGTCGTCGCGGGGTGGATAACAAGGCTCTTTACGTCCGCTACGTTGGCAAGGAGCGAAAATATTTTAAGGCTATCTATAAACTTATGCGCTTCCTTTTGTCCGCCTTTAATTTCAAAAGTAAAAATCGAACCACCGCCGTTCGGGAAATACCTTTCATACAGGGCATGGTCTGGATGAGCAGGCAAAGACGGGTGATTTACTTTCTCTACTTGCGGATGATTGGATAAGTATTCTACGACCTTTTTCGTATTCTCTGCGTGTCTTTCAAGCCGCAAAGAGAGCGTTTCCGTACCCTGCAATAAAAGGAATGCTGCAAACGGGGAAATCGTTGCGCCCGTATCACGAAGCAAAATCGCGCGGATATAGGTAACGAACGCTGCTTTTTCAACCGCTTTGGTAAACGATACGCCGTGATAGCTGGGATTCGGCGCGGAGATTTGCGGATAATTGCCCGATTTTTCC
>JAGASB010000230.1 GCA_017621955.1 Clostridia bacterium
GTCGGTCGCCATATATGACGTAACGTCGTTCATCCACCCCATATTCCACTTATAATTAAAACCTAAACCACCTATGCTGACGGGTTTAGTTATCATAGGAAATGCAGTTGATTCTTCGGCTATCATAAGTGCGTTTGGAAATTTTTCAAAAACAGCAGTGTTTAACTTTTTAAAAAATTCAATCGCTTGCAAGTTGTAGTTACCACCTTGCTCGTTGGGAATCCATTCGCCGTCTTTTCTATCGTAATCAAGGTATAACATTGAAGCGACAGCATCAACACGCAGTCCGTCAACGTGAAATTTTTCAAACAAATATAATGCGTTTGAAACCAAAAAACTTTGAACTTCGTTTCTGCCCCAGTCGAATATGCGTGTTCCCCAAGTCTTATGTTCTTTTCTATCCCACCCTTGATTTTCATAACAACAAGAACCGTCAAACTCATACAGTCCGTGCTCGTCCTTTGGAAAATGCGCGGGAACCCAATCGACTATAACCGATATGCCTTTTTTGTGAAAAGCATCGACTAACCCCATAAAGTCCTTTGGCGTGCCGAAGCGTGAAGTTACCGAATAATATCCCGTTACTTGATAACCCCACGAACCATCAAACGGATATTCTGATATAGGCATAAATTCAACGTGGGTATACCCCATTTCACTAACGTAGTCAACCAAATCTTTCGAAAGTTCAGCATAGCTTAAATAATCACCGTTTTCCTTTCTTTTCCACGAAGCAAGGTTGACTTCGTAAATATTCATAGGACTATCGTAAGGGGGTTTTTTGTTTTTTATAAATTCATCATCCCCCCACTCGTAGCCGTCAATATCGTAAATTTTAGATGCGGTTTTAGGCGGAGTTTCTGCGTGGAAAGCATACGGGTCGGCCTTAAATACTGTCCCCCCGTCACTTGACACAGCAAACTTATACACATCGAACTCTTTTAAACCCTTAATAAACAACTCAAAAACGCCGCCGTCACTTATGCGTGTCATTACGTTTTTGCTTGTGTCCCAACCGTTAAAATTGCCAACGACCGAAACGCTTTTTGCTCTTGGTGCCCAAGTCCTAAACATCACGCCCTTTTGACGATTAAGCGTAGTTTTATGCGCACCTAAATATTCATAGGCGTAATAATTAGTTCCTTGGTGAAACAAATATAAGGGCAAGTTGTTTGAATCACGTTTTGTCGTGTCCTTTTGAGTTCTTTTCATAAATTAACAAAAATATTCAGGATTTTTCTTGGGTGCAGAATCCATTTCTTTTTTAGTATTTTCGTAACCCTTTCTTCCAAAGAGTGCGTACGTTGCGTTTTTACCACCTTCTACACCAGGTTGGTTGAACGTATTGATATTAAGCATTGCGCCTGCATAAGCCGTTTCCATTTCAAATAAATAAAGCAATTCACCGATTGTAAATGCGTTTACTTCTGGTAGAGTTATGGTATAGTTAAGTCTATGCGCAGTGGTCAAAGCATATTCAGTAGCCTTTCTTTCAGCCGTAATAAGTTCGTTCATAATATGTCCGCAAAGGAAAGAAACGTCGGGAATATCTTTGCAACCTTCGCTAATTTCAACGGTTGAACGATAATTGTCAACTGCAATAAGCGTTATAACCTTATCAAAAGGTCCTTCTCTATAAAGCTGAACTTGTGAGTGTTGGTCAGTTACACCCAACGCTTTAACAGGCGTTTGTCCAACAAACACTTCATTACCGTCGTTATCAACAGCCTTGCCTAAGCTTTCGCCCCAAAGCTGACAATACCAATCGGCAATATATTTAAGACTATCCGCATAAGGCATCATAACCGAAATGTTTTTACCCCTTTGCATAGCAAGATATTCAAGAAATGCCGTCATCAATGCAGGGTTCTTCTTAACGTCTTTATTTTTACAAATTTTATCCATGTATTGCGCACCAGCAAGCATTGCCTTAATATCAATACCAACAACTGCTGCGGGAAGTAATCCAACAGGACAAAGCTCAGAAAATCTTCCGCCTACACCGTCGGGGATATAGAACGTTTTAAGCCCTTCTTGCTGAGCAATTTTAATAAGGTTTCCTTTGTTAGCAGAAGTGGTTGCTATCATGTGGTCTTTTGCTTTTTCGCCATACTTATCTTTTAATATTTTCATAATGATAAGGTATTGCGCCATAGTTTCACTAGTTGCACCACTCTTTGTAACAACGTTAAAAATCGTTTTATCAAGGTCTAAAACGTCTAAAAGTGCAGCCATTCTTTCAGGGTCAACGTTGTCTTCAACGTAAAGTTTTGGTGCTTTACGCTTTGACTTAGGTAATTCATTATGTCTTAAATGACAAAGTGCTTGGAACGCTGCTATTGGACCTAATGCAGAACCACCGATACCAAGAACTACAAAGTTGTCAAATTTTTTCTTAATAGCTTTTGCTGTGTCAATAATATCTGCAACGATTTCTTTTTGGTTGTATGGAAGTTCAGTCCACCCCATCATACCTTGTCCACGATTTGTACTTACTGTTTTAAATGCGTCTGCAATTATCTTTTTATTATCTGAAAAATCTTTCGCGGTAAATCCTTGTTCTTCACCGATAAATTCAGCCATCATATTGTTGTAGTCAATGTTTAAGTTCATACTTTTGCGCCATTCGGCATTTTTGTAGTTCATAATGTTTCTCCTTACATATATTATAATACTAATCATATATATAATAATACATATTAAGTAAAATGTCAATATAGATGGCGGAAAAAATTGTCAAAAATATATAATTCAAAATAATTTAATCGTTTTATCTACAAAAAATGCAAAAAAACGAACCGTGAAGGTTCGTTTTTTCTCCCATTATTTAAGACCATTAATTTGCTCAATCAACTTACTGCGCATATCAATGTACTTATCAAGTTTTGCACGTTCATTGTCAACTAAGGCTTTGGGGGCTTTATCTAAAAAGCCCTTATTTGAAAGTTTACCGTTTGCTCTTGCAATTTCACTTTCAATACTTTTAAGTTCGCCGTTAAGCCTTGCAAGTTCTTTTTCAAAGTCAACAAGTTCACCAAGTGGAATAAACAATTCAAAACCGTCAATTACTTGCGAAACAACTTTTTCGGTAAGATTGTTTTTATCTTCGATTAAGCATATTTCCGAAACACCTGCAAGTTTTTCAATATAAACCGCACCGTTTTTAACAGTTTTTGACTTATCCGTCTTAACGTAAAGTTTAACTTTTTTAGACGGAGCCGCCCCAACTTGTACTTTTACGTTTCTAATACATTTAATAATTTCTTTAACAGGTTCAATCTCTCTTACACTTGCAGTGTAGTTCATCTTTGCATTGTACCTTGGGAAATCAGCAAGCATCAAAGGTCCGTTTGCATTAGGTATGCTCTTATAAATCTTTTCTGTAACAAACGGTACAAAAGGATGTAAAAGTTTAACAATTTCGCCAAGAACAAACGTCAATACGCTTATCGTGTCGTTGCGTTTCTTTTCATCTTCGCCATAAAGGACAGGCTTAGTTAATTCAATATACCAATCGCAGAAATCGTTCCATACAAAATCATAAAGATTTGCAAGTGCAACGCCCATTTCGTATTTTTCCATATTGAGCGTAATGTCTTTAACAGTCTTGTTTAATTTGGTGATTATCCACTTATCCGCAGCGCTTAGCTTGCAATCTTTAATCGAAGAAATCTTCTTGCCTTCGGTGTTCATAAGAACAAACCTTGAAGCGTTCCAAATCTTATTCATAAAGTTGCGTGCGCCTTCAATCTTTTCATCAGAGAATCTCATATCGCTACCGGCAGCGACACCGTTTATAAGTGAAAATCTTAAAGTATCCGCACCGTACTTAGAAATTATTTCAGTCGGGTCGATACCGTTACCCAAAGACTTACTCATCTTTCTGCCTTGTGAATCACGAACCAAGCCGTGAATTAGTACGTCCTTAAACGGTATGCGTTTCATATGCTCTAAACCAGAGAATATCATACGAGCAACCCAGAAGAATATAATATCGTAACCCGTAACAAGCACGTCCGTAGGATAGAAATATTCTAAATCTTCGGTTTTTTCAGGATATCCAAGCGTTGAGAATGGCCACAATGCAGAAGAGAACCAAGTATCAAGAACGTCTTCATCTTGCTTAATATTAGTGCTTTGACATTTTGGGCATACCTTTACGTCTTGCTTTGCAATAACCATTTCACCGCAATCTTGACAATAGTATGCAGGAATTCTATGTCCCCACCATAACTGACGTGAAATACACCAGTCTTTTACGTTTTCCATCCAATTGAAGTAAATTTTAGAAAATCTATCCGGTATAAATTTAACACTCTTTTTTCTAACAACGTCAATGGCAGGTTTAGCAAGTGGTTCCATTTTTACAAACCATTGCTTACTTACGATTGGCTCTACCGTGTGATTACATCTATAACAGTGCCCTACGCTATGATGCAAAGGCTCTATTTTTACAAGAACACCCAATGCTTTAAGTTCTTCAACTATCTGTTTTCTGCATTCCATTGCAGGCATACCGTTATACTTACCTGCAAATTCGTTCATAGTACCGTCGTCAGCAATTACTTTTATAACGGGTAAATTATGGCGAAGTCCAACCTCAAAGTCGTTGGGGTCGTGGGCGGGCGTAATTTTAACTGCACCCGTACCAAATTCCAACTCAACGTAGTCGTCGAACACGATAGGTATTTCTTTATTAACGATAGGCAGAATAAGTGTCTTACCCTGCATATTTTTATATCTTTCGTCCTTGGGATTAACTGCAACCGCCGTATCACCAAGCATAGTTTCAGGTCTTGACGTTGCAACCGTAACGAACTCATCACTGTCCTTAACAGGATACTTAATATACCAAAGACTACTGTCTTCTTCAACGTATTCAACTTCTGCGTCAGAGAGTGCAGTTTTACATTCGGGACACCAGTTGATAATTCTATCCCCACGATAAATCAAACCTTTTTCGTATAAATTTACGAATACTTCTTTTACAGCTTTTGAACATTTTTCGTCCATCGTGAACGCCAAACGTGACCAGTCGCACGAAGAACCTAAGGTTTTAAGTTGTTCGATAATTCTTCCGCCGTACTTTTCTTTCCAAGCCCACGCTCTTTCTAAAAAGCCTTCCCTACCGATATCGTTTTTGGTAATACCTTCTTTTGCCATCTGTTCAACGATTTTAACTTCGGTAGCAATTGAAGCGTGGTCGGTACCGGGAAGCCACAACGCACTGTAACCTTGCATTCTTTTAAATCTAATTAAGGTATCTTGCAAAGTTTCGTCAAGTGCGTGCCCCATGTGAAGCTGACCCGTTATGTTGGGTGGCGGAATAACAATAGTAAAAGGTAGCTTGTTTGCGTCTACCTTTGCTTTAAAATATCCATTTGATTCCCATTCTTCGTAAATTTCTTTTTCAAATTCCGAAGGGTTATAAGTTTTTGCCATATCCATAAGGCTTTCTCCTTTATACAATACATTGCTTATTATAACTAAAATTTTTTATAAAGTCAAACATAAATGCTAAATCGTTGTCAAGAATAAATATATTTTCATAA
>JAGASB010000231.1 GCA_017621955.1 Clostridia bacterium
GAAGCAGTTGAAAAAGAACTTGAAAGCTTGAAAAAGAAAGTTGACCCGTCGCTAATGGATAGGTATCTTAAAAAACGTGCAAATAAAATTTATCCTATACTTTACGAAGTAAAAGGCAATATTTGTGGTGCGTGCAGAATGGAACTACCTATGTCTGAAATGAACAAGCTTAAAAACGGTGACGTAATTGATTGCGACCAATGTGGTAGGCTTTTATATATGGCAGAAAAATAAAAAATACTAACGGGGTTGTTGTTTTTTAATAGCCGTTTGGGTGCGTGTAAAAATAATTTTAATTTTGGGGCAAAAACAGTTGACATCACGCTTAGATTGTAGTATTATATTAAGGCTTAAAGAAGAAGCGACCCTTCTCACCGACGGCAATAGAGTGCGTTCGGTTCAATACCAAAATAGATTATTTATCTAATTGTGTGTATTTTCGGGTTGCTTAAAAGATTTAAGCGACCCGTTTTTTATGGTATTTCTTAAAGGCTTACGCCTTGTTTGAAAAATTTTATTGAGAGGTATAAAACCATTAAAAAGGAACATCAAATTAATGCGGAAATCCGTGATAAAGAAGTTCGCCTTATAGGTGAAACGGGCGAACAGTTGGGGATTGTATCTCCGCGTGAAGCGCTCCGCATTGCAGAAGAAAGTGGGCTTGACCTAGTTAAAATTTCACCTAATGCAAATCCGCCGGTATGTAAAGTAATGAACTACGGCAAGTTCTTGTTTGAACAGAACAAGAAAGCAAAAGAAGCAAAAAAGAATCAAAAAGTTGTTGAAATCAAAGAAGTAGGGTTATCAATGACGATAGACGTTGGCGACCTTAACGTAAAGGCTAAGCAAGCGCAAAAGTTTTTATCGGCAGGTAACAAAGTTAAGGTTTCAATAAGAATGCGTGGTCGTCAAATGGCACACTCAGAGCTTGGTCTTGACGTTATGAAAAGATTTTTTGAGATTGTCAAAGACTACGGAACGATGGAAAAGAATCCGCTTACGGAAGGCAGGAATATTTGGATGATGCTTGCGCCCGTAAAAGCGTAACTTAAATTAAAAAACTAACGGAGGGTAAAATTATGCCTAAAATGAAAACCAAAAGTGCGGCTAAAAAACGTTTTAACGTAACCGCATCCGGCAAGATTAAGAGAGCTTGCTCGGGCAAAAACCACATTCTTACTAAGAAAGATAGAAAGAGAAAGAACAATCTTTGTGCTGGCGCTTATGTAGACGCTACGCAAGAAAAAACCGTAAAGACGCTTATTTACAATAAGTAATACATTAAAGGAGAATTATTATGCGTATTAAAAGAGCTGTTAACGCTGTAAAGAAGCGTAGAAAAATATTAAAACTTGCAAAGGGCTACTTTGGTGGCAGAAGCAAAAGATATAGAGTAGCAAGAGAAGCTGTTATGAAAGCACAGCTTTATGCTTACTACGGAAGAAAGGCTAAGAAAAGGGATTTCCGTCAACTTTGGATTGCACGTATCAACGCTGCTGCTAGACTTAACGGACTTTCTTACAGCAAATTTATGTTTGGCTTGAAGAAAGCAGGCATTGACCTTAACAGAAAGGTTCTTGCTGAAATTGCTGTTTCTGACGCTGCTGCATTTACCGCACTTTGCGAAAAAGCAAAAGCTAATATCTAAAAAACGTACTTAAAGCCTAACCTTATTAAAGATTAGGCTTTATTTTGGTTAAAATGATTATTTCAAAACAAAATGCGCTTATCAAAGAAATTAAGTCGCTGTCAGACAAAAAATTCCGTGACCGTCTTAATGTTTTTGTGGTCGAAGGGATTAAACCCGTAAGGGAAGCCATTGCGCTTAATCTTAAAATTCGCAACGTTATTCTTACCGAAAAAGCGTCAGCGCTTATCGGCGAAGGCAATTTTAACCGTGAAATTGTTTCCGACCAAGTTTTTGATTACGTCAGTGAAGAAAGTACTCCACAAGGCGCTCTTGCAATCGTGTATAAAAGCGACAACGTCATTAAATCACCAACAGGCAAATGTCTTTTGCTTGACGGTGTTTCCGACCCTGCAAACGTAGGTGCAATTATTCGTACGGCTGCCGCTGCGGGTTATAACGATATCTATATGACCACAGAGTGTGCCGACCCGTATTCGCAAAAGGCGGTAAGGGCAAGTATGAGTGGTATATTTCGTGTAAACGTTATGCGTGGGGATATACAAAGTTTGTTAAGCGTTATTAATCTTCCCGTTTGGGTAGCGGATATGAACGGTCAAAACGTTTATTCGGCAAAAAACACGGGTGATTTTTGCCTTGTTATAGGCAACGAAGGGCGCGGCGTAAGTGAAGAACTTAAAGCACGAGCAAATTTTACAGTCAGTATACCTATGGAAAACGGTATGGAAAGTTTAAATGCTGCCGTTTCAGCGGGTATTTTAATGTATAGCCTTAAAGGCTAAACTACTTTTACAAGGAGATTTATTATGTCAGGACATTCTCACGCTGCGAATATCGCAGCTAAAAAAGCAAAGACCGATGCTGTTAAGGGCAAGATTTTTACAAAGGTTGGTAGGGAAATTGCAGTCGCTGCAAAGTCTAACCCCGACCCAGATACTAACAGCAAGCTTGCCGATGCAATCGCAAAGGCAAAAGCCGTTAATATGCCCAACGAAAATATTAAAAGATGTATTGCAAAGGCTTCTGGTGAACTCAATGGCGATAACTATGAAGAATTGACCTATGAAGGTTACGGCCCCGCAGGCAGTGCAGTCATTATCAAAGCACTTACGGACAATAAAAACCGTACGGTTGACTACGTTCGTACTGCAATGAGAAAGTGCGGTGGTTCACTCGGTAACGCAGGTTGCGTATCTTTCACGTTTACCAATATGGGTATAATCGTTATTGAAAGGACTGCCGACCTTGACGAAGATACCGTTATGGAATACGCTTTGGAAGCAGGTGCAGATGATTTTATCGTTGAAGACGATGCTTTTGTTGTAAATACTTCGGTCCAAAACTTCTCATCAGTAAGAAAGTATCTTGAAGAAAAGGGTATGAACTTCTTTGAAGCGCAAATTTCAATGGTTCCCCAAAACAAAATTACTCTTTCGGGTGATGACCTAAACAAGTTTATGCGTATGGTTGACGCTCTTGAAGACTTGGATGACGTTCAAAACGTTTACCATAACGTTGACCTACCCGAAGACGAAGAAGAATAATTTTAATATTTTTCAACTAAGCGGTATAAAAACACCTTATTTGCCAACACTATTATATGTCGGCGGTAAGGTGATTTTTTATTAAATATCACTGACGTTTATCGCCGTTAAAATAGTCCGTATAAACTTGCGGTTTGATTTTGAAAATAATTTTTTCTTTTCACTCCGTATTTTTTTACGGAGTGAAAAGGGCGTTTTTACGTCCTTTTCTTGTTTTTTTGTACTAAAAACTGCTGTTTTTACGGGCATTGCACGTCCACAAAAAAATAA
>JAGASB010000232.1 GCA_017621955.1 Clostridia bacterium
AAATATTGCAAGCAGTAGTTGGTGCAATAATGGGTATGGTTCTTTGTTGGAAATGTGGTATTTACAAAGTTTTTAGAAGAACTGTTGGCTTACAAGAAATAAAAAAAGAATCATAGATGGACTTGTAAAACAATTTTACTATGAAGAGATTACGTCGTTAAAAAATAGAAATGACGTAATATTATAAAGTTATTAGAAAAATTTGTTGTACATTGGTGTATAATTGACTTTTTTTCCTAAATATGCTATAATCCAAAACATAAAATTTCAAAAGGAGAAAACCCTATGGAACATTTACCTTTGTCGGTTAGAGTTCCTATTGAACTTGACAATCCAAGCATTCGTAGAAAAGAGGAATTATGTATTAAGTGTGGGCAATGTCGTGACGTTTGTACGAAAGATATTGGAGTTCACGGTACGTATAATTTTGCTCAAACAGGTGGAAAAGCAATTTGTATAAATTGTGGGCAATGTGCTAACGTTTGTCCTACTGCAAGTATTACCGAAGTCTATGAATACGAAAAGGTTAAAGAAGCAATTAAAGACCCTAACAAGATTGTAATTGTTAGCACGTCACCATCCGTTCGTGTAGCGTTAGGCGAAGAATTTGGTATGCCGAAAGGTTCATTTGTACAAGGTAAAATGGTTGCACTTTTGCGTGAGCTAGGCGTTGATTACGTTTTAGATACAAACTTTGCGGCGGATCTAACTATTGTTGAAGAAGCAAGTGAATTGGTTGAACTTATTACTAAAAAAACTAAACCGTTACCACAATTTACAAGCTTTTGCCCTGCGTGGGAGAAATTTGCTGAAACTTATTATCCGGAAATGATTCCTAATATTTCTTCTGCAAAAAGTCCTATCGGTATGCAAGGACCGACAATAAAGACTTACTTTGCTAAAAAGATGGGTATAGACCCCGAAAGAATAGTAAACGTTGCACTTACGCCTTGTACTGCAAAGAAATTTGAAATTCGTAGGGAAGAAATGAACGCAGCGGGCAAGAAGTTAGGTAAACCCGAAATGCGTGATATGGACCAAGTTATCACTACACGTGAACTTGCTATTTGGGCAAAAGAAAGTGGAATTGACCTTAACTCTTTGCAAGATAGTGAATACGATAGTTTGATGGGACAAGCTTCGGGTGCAGGCGTAATTTTTGGTAATACGGGTGGTGTTATGGAAGCCGCACTCCGTACTGCATATTTCTATATTACGGGCAAACAACCCGAAGGTAAACTTTTAGACTTACAACCCGTTCGTGGTTACGACGGATTAAGGGAGGCAAGCCTTGAAATTAACGGAATGACTGTAAACGTTGCAGTTGTTTACGGAACGGCAAATGCACGTAAAATGATTGAACTTGTTAAAAAAGGTGAAAAGGATTATCATTTTATAGAAGTTATGACTTGTCCGGGTGGCTGTATCGGTGGCGGTGGTCAACCCAAAGATTTTGCAGTAGATGCAAATGAAAGTAGAAAAGCACGTATAGAAAGTCTATATAAAAGAGATGCGTCTTTAGCGATACGTTCAAGTCACGAAAACCCTGAAATAAAACAATTATATCAAGATTTTTATGGAAAGCCATTGAGCGAATTGGCAGAAAAAATGTTACATACAATTTATACTGACCGTAGCGATAATTTAAGAAAAGGAGAAACTAAAATGGAAAAATTCAAATGTAAAGTATGTGGATATATTCACG
>JAGASB010000233.1 GCA_017621955.1 Clostridia bacterium
GAGCCTGAAACACCTAACGAAGATAAAGAAGAAAAGGGGAATAGTTCATTGCTTCCCGTACTCTTGGTAATCTTTGCGGTACTTGGTATCGGTGGCGCAGTAACATATATTCTCATCAAAAAGAACAAAAACAAAAATAAAAATAAAAAAGAAAAAGGAGATAAGTAATTTATGATGAATTTATTGGCGGCAGCCACCCTTAATGAAAGCTTAGGTGGCATTGTAACTAAGTTAAACGAATTGATGGATTCGTTTTGGATTTACATCGTTTTAGCGATGGCAGCAGTAGTAGTGGTTTGGGGTGCATACGTTGGTATCAAAATCGCTATTGCACACCGTAACGAGGATAAAATCAATTCCCGTGATATGATTAAAAATTTAATCGTTGGTATCGTGATTATGTTCGTTATTGCTATGGGCGCACCCCTTCTCATCGAAGGTCTCGGCGCTTGGGTTGGCATCTCTGCACCTGCAACGGGTGCGGCAGTAGTGCCTGTTGTATAAGAAAGGAGGTATAAGAGTATGACTAATCTTTTAGCGGCTACTACTTTGAACGGTAGTTTGGCGGAAATTGTTGCTAATATCAGCACGTTAATGGACAGTTTTTGGATTTACATTGTACTCGCACTTGCGGCAGTTGTCGTAGTTTGGGGTGCTTACGTAGGTATCAAGATTGCCATTGCTCATAAGAACGAAGAAAAAATCAATGCAAGAGATATGATTAAGAATCTCATCATTGGTATCATTATTATTTTCGTAGTTGCTATGGGCGCACCGCTTCTCATTGAAGGTCTCGGCGCTTGGGTTGGTATTGGCGCATAAGCTAATACTTAAAAATGGAAAGGCGGCAAGAGATTTCTTGTCGCCTTTTTTTATTAAAATGCGAGGGCGATAATGGAGAAAATAATAAATAAAAACAAATCAAAATCATTGTTCCTTTTCGTGATATTGTTTTTTCTCATTATAACAATGTTTGGAGGGGGAACAGTAACTGCAAACGCTCAAACAGTAGAAAGCAATAATACGGTGCAAGATATTATAGATAATACGGTATTCGTAACTTTTAGAAAAGGGGATACAGTAGAAAGAGGTAAATACATTATTGCCTGTTTTTATGTGCCGAATGAGTATTATGACACGGCAAACACTTACGGTGTGGTAATTTTTCCGAAAGACTATGGGATAAGGTATAACCTTACGGCTAATTACCATAAACAATCGGAAGAAAATGGTGCGGCTATTATTGACGTTGTTGCAACAAAAGGTCTTGAAGAAGAGGACGGTTATGGGATAAATTGTGGTGTTATTAACATCAATGAGACTAATTTGTCAAGAACGTTTTGTTTCATTTTCTATGCAAGAGATGCAAGTGGAAATATTGCATACGCAACACCGCAGTTTGCTGATTACAATAGCTTAGATGTAGGGGAAATGACTCTTGAAGAGCTATTAAATAAAACGGAACTTGCTAAGGATAAAGAGAGTAGTTTTAGGACGATTATTCTAAAAATTCAAGAACTTATAGATTCTATATGGATTTATGTTGTAATTGCGATGTCGTCGGTAGTTGTTGTATGGGCGCTTTATATCGGAATTAGAGTGATTATAGCGCAAAAAAATGAAGAAAAAATAAATGCTCAGGGGATGTTGAAAAGCCTTTTAATTGGTGTGATAGTAATGGCTGTACTTGCCGTTGGCGCACCACTTATAATTAACGGTTTGTCCCATTGGGTAATGTGGTAGGAGGATAAAATGCTTATATTTTTTCAAGAACTAATAATGCTTTTATTCTTGTGGTTTCTTAGACTAATAGACGGAATTATGGAAATATTCTCTGCGATTGCAGGGGTAACGGACGTTACAGTAAACGGGGAAAGAGTAAATATAATTGAATACCTAATAGGCGATTCGACAGTTGGCACAATCTTTTGGTGTGTGTTCATATTGGCGGTAGGGTTGACTTGTATTTTTGGCATAGTTGCTCTTGTAAAAAATATGATAGCAAACAATAGAAATGTATCGTCGATTATCGGGAAAATCGGTTTAGCTTTGCTTGGAACAATGGCAATGCTTTCTGTTGTAATCTTGGGTATTCTTATCTCTAATTCGGTATTAACGCTTGTAGCGGAAATTTTCCAAATAGGGAATACGACTAAACTTTCCAACGCATTGTTTAATGCGTGTGTAGGTGAGTGGCTTAACGGATATTCGTTTGCGGAAGTAGATATAACAAGTTGTAGTGTATCCACGATTATGGGCGACTACAACGCTACCGCTTTTGGTATATGGCCCACATCGTGGAAAGGCAACGGTATGATTAACCCTGATTCGTTCCTTTATTTACCGTCTATGGTAGCATCTATTGCATTGATGATTGCTCTAATTGTAGCGATTATAAATCTTGCAAAACGTATTTATGAAATCGTACTTATGTATATCATAATGCCTGTTTCTATGGCAACTTTACCTTTGGACGATGGCGCAAGGTTTAAGGTATGGCGAGAGACTTTTGTAACTAAGATGATTCTTGCGTATGGAACGGTGTTTTCAGTCAATATTTTCATCTTACTATTACCGTTAATAACAAAAATGCACATAGACGGTGTAGGCGGTTTCGGTAATTCTATGTTCCTAATCTTTATGATAATTGGTGGAACAATGGTAATACCCGCAGGGCAAGCCTTATTTGCAAGATTGTTCGGTCAAGCTGACGATATGCACGCAGGTGGTAGCTTCTTACACAGCGCTTTCTACGGAGGACGTATTGCAAGTGCTTTAACATTTGGTGCGGCGTTCAAACTTATAAAAGGTGGTATTGGCGCAGGAAAAGGAATTGCAAACAAGATAAAAGAATCTAAGAACAAAAAGAGTGAGTCCGCAGACGATTCGGATAAGTTTAACGAAGAGAACACGTCTGACGGTTCGGGAAATACTGATGGAGGTAGTGAATAATGCGTATAATTCCCAAAAAAATTAAGGTAAAGAATACGGTATGGAAATGCTATTCGATGCCTGACA
>JAGASB010000234.1 GCA_017621955.1 Clostridia bacterium
CTAAAAGGTTTCGTGTTTACTTTTAGCCACCATTGTTTCTTTATAGAAATTACAATTCCTGTCGTTTCTTTATTCATTCCCCCTCCAATTAAAACAATCCTTTGTTATATTTGATAATCGCATAAAAATTAAGTATTAGACCAAAAACCAAACCGGCGATTAAAACGCCACTACCTCTCCATACGTAAACATCCATTTGAGTCTTTTCAAAAATTAGAAATAAAACACCAAAGAATATCATTGAGAGTCCAATAATAAGTGTTCCCAACCCAACAAGTCGCCCCATCGGCTTTTTATCGACTTCAGCTACCCTTTTTCTATGATACCAATGCAGTGTAGATACGTTGCCCTTCATATTGATTATACCCATAACGGAAATCAACACACCAAATATCGTCGTCGATAAAAATGCACCCATGATAATTTTCTCCTCCTATACAAATTATCCATTCCCAAACAATTCGTTATAGAATCTCTTCATACTTACGTCTTTCATTCCATTGAAGCTTTTCATTGCTTCCTCTTCAGTCTTATAACAGCCATCGCAAAGCATGAGCGTGTTATATAGTATCCGTCCATCTTCTCTTACTATGTGTTTTAATAACCCAGGAAAGCCCCACACTGCACATCCAAGTTCCATAAACTGTTTATCTCCCGAGTTGGACAATTCGTTTTCCATTCTAGGATTTTTTACATTCGCACGATAATATATGTAATAGTTATTACGTTGTTTCGCCAAACATATCGTTAACTCCGTTGCATCCGTAATAACATCATAGGGAAAACCCCAAGCATTTAAATGATTATAAACACTCGGTCCCTTTGAGATTTTCCTTCTTTTTAATACTTTTACTGGAGAGGCAAATCTCTGTTCGGAGTATGCAACGTTATGCTTAATCGTTTGATTTCCAGCACAAAAATCGTTGAAGGTATTACGAAGTTCCTTCATTTCTGGACCGGTTCCTTGCAACAGTTTTTTAAAATCAGTTTTAGTTCCCAAATATTTCAACGTCCCAGATGCAATTCCCGGCAAAGAGCAATCCTCTAATTCAAAAAAATAATAATTTCCTTTCATTTTATATCACGTCTATTTGCACTGCCTTCATGGCAATAAGTGCTGTTTGGTGACTTTCTGCTGTTACACCTGCACAACAATTACTATCCACCACTATTTTTACTTCAGGAAACGTTGCTTTCAAAATCATTGCATTTGATATAACGCAAATATCAGTGCAAAGCCCACAAAGTTCAATCTCTTCAATTTGTTCGCCATACGTTTTGATAACGTCGGGTAAATCTATGCTTCCAAAGGTTATTTTATCAATCACTTTATTTACATATGGCTTTAATTCGTCGCAAATCTCCCAACCAGCCGTATCTTTAATGCAATGTTCAACGGGAAGTTTACTCCCTTCTTGCGTGCTTAAATAATCAGAAAGATGAGTATCACGAGTAAAAATCACCGTTCCGTCGTAATTCTTAACCTTTTCTACCACGTTAGGAACTATCGCCTCGGCAAGTTTACTGCCAAGGCTCCCCGTAATAAAATCTACTTGCATATCTACAATAATTAAAAATTTCATAGAAGCTCCTTATTTTTTACCAAAAAGTTTTTCTCCGTGCTCTTTAAGTATTTTTCCTACTTTCATAAAACGAACAGCAAGGAGCGTAATAAACCCAATCAATAAAACACAGCATGTTATAGTAATAATTAAAGCAACTACAGGATTCATCTTACACCTCACTTACCCTTTCGTCCAGTCTTATAAAGAAGACTCTTTCCGTATTTAGCAACTCTTTTCTCGATCCAAAACCAAAATACAAACATAATAACCGCTACGCCGATTAGACAACCAAGCGTAATATTTGCAATTTGTAATGCAGTATAAATATCCATAATATATTCCTCATTCGTAAATTTATGATTTATAAGCTCTTCACTGTAGCCTGTTTGCCATAGAAAGCAATTCCAATTTTAATAATATTTGTAATTCCATCAGCTTTCATTTGTGTATCATATCGATTATCTTCTATTTGCTTAAGCGCCAAATCTGCCATTGCTTCCATTTCGCTCTCATCCTTGGCTTTCTTAAATTCAAATATGAAACCGGGAATATTATTATTTGCTGGATACAATTGTATATCAAATCTACCGTCTCCAGATTCGCCGTTAGACCTTACACGATATCTATTGCTTACAACTGCGCAAAGCCCAAGCATCATTCCATGATAGAACCCCTCGCTTGCTCCATCGTGATAAGAAATAGATTCAACCATAAACTGTTCTAAAAGTTTCTGAAGTCTCTTGATATCATTCTTAAATATCGCCTGTTGAATTGCCACAGCAACACTTGCTTTGCCTGTTTTTGCAAGAACTTCTTTCTCATAAACAAACGCAATCTCTTTGTTTGGTATTGCAACGTCACACATATAGTTCCCATCGTTCTGAGGGTAAATCTTATCAACCTTCAAATATCCAGCAATCAATAAGAAGCTATATACACTGTGAGGATTTGTAACGACCTCTGGATAAATA
>JAGASB010000235.1 GCA_017621955.1 Clostridia bacterium
CGCAAACGTCCTTAATTAAATCACCGTCTTTTATAACGCAAGGATTTGCTTTGCTGTTTAATAAAAACTCATTTAAATATAAGAAAAAATCGCAACCGTTATTAATTTTTTCTTCATTTTTGTTTTCAAAATACTTAACGACTATTTCGTTTGCAGTGCCTACGGCAACGCCTTGAACGTTTGAACATATCGCTTGTGCAAGAACAGATTTTTCCACGCCTAAGAACACCGTTTCAAGACCTTTATCCGACGGCAATTTTTTGTCACCAACAGGTGGAAAAACGTACGGCTGACCTACAATTAACGGACGCACACCGTCGTCAAACATATTTATGCCACGATTACCACCTAAGATTTTTCCATTTTCAGTAAGTATTACGTTACTGTATCTACCCATAAGTTCAACGTAAACGGTCTTTTTTACTGCATCAAAAAATTCAGCAGATGCCATTAAGTCTATTTTAACAATACGGTCAAACCCGATTAAACTTATATCGGTAATGGTTGCAGACAAAAGATGCTTTCTCATAAGCATACAAAAATTAGGTGCAGTTAAAGGGCTTTCTTTCTCTTCGTTAATAACACCTATTCGTGGAGCTGCCGGATTGACGTTTAATAAAAGTTTTTCAGTCTTTTTGCCCGTATAAACAGTAAGGACTAATTCGTCGCTAGACGGCTGTATTATTCTGTTAATTTTTCCGCCCTTAAATACGCTGTTTAATTCAGCGCATAAGTAACGGAGCGTATAAGCATCTTGTGGCATAATTTTTAATTAGTGGTAAACGTTTTACCATTTAGATAGTATAATAAACTGTTTTGTTCAAAATAAAGCGTAAGTTTTGTTGCCGTTAGGTTTTGTGATTTTTGATTAAACTTTTGATTTGCGCTAAAATCGCCGTACTTTCCATCGCCGATAATAGGGTGTCCAATAAAGGCAAGGTGCGCCCTTATTTGATGAGTCTTTCCTGTAAAAAGCGTTACTTCCAACACCGTATAATCTTTTGCTCTTTCTATGACTTTATATCCCGTTTTAATTTGAACACTATCCTTTACGGGCGAACTAAATACAGTTACGGTTGCACTTTCCTTATCTTTTTTTAGATATGCAGTTAAAACTTCACTATCCTTTTTAACAACGCCCAAAACCTTAGCCGTATATTTCTTATCAAACGTTCTATTCTTGAAACCGTCAAGCAGTTCCTTTTCAGCTAAATCGTTAAGCGCAAACATCATAACGCCGTCGGTATTACGGTCAAGCCTATGAATAAAACGTGCGTTAGGAAATTCAACTAATAAGTTTTCGTAAACGGTTTCGGACGTGTATCCACTATTTTTATAAACAACTACAACATTATCGTCAGCGTAACGCTTAACGTATGAAGATAAAAGCGTGGGGACATAGTAAACTTCAACCTTATCCCCTACGTTTAAGGTTATATCTTCATTTATCCTTTTACCGTTGACCTTAATATCCTTTTTTCTTAAAGCACGCATAAAGCCCGAATAAGATAAGTCTTCAACGTGATATAATGCAAGTTTAGACAGCTTGCGGTTTTTATCTGCAACAAAACTTTTCATACTTTAACTAAACGGGACTCCGGAATTCCCGAAGCCCCGCATCAATTCGCTTTATTATTAATCGTTGTCTGTTTCTTCCTTAGGTTTAACGAAAAGCAATACTATAATTGCTATTAAGCAAAGAGTGCCAATTGAAAGGAACACAACTGACCAAACGTTGTTTTGCAACCATTTGGTATCAACTTTAACAACGGCAGGTTCTTTTTCTACTTTGATAATAGGTGTTGTTGCCGTAGCTGTTCTTGGCGAAACTTCGCTTGTAGCAGTACATTCAATTTTGTATGAACCTTTTAGAACAGGATTGAACGTTAAGCTTCCGTCGTAAGCAAACTCTTGGATTTGGTCGTAAGTATATCCATCAGCTGAAACGTAAGCTTTATCAGTAATAGATGATGCTTTGGGAATTTCTTTCCAACCGTCAGAATCTTCGGTTGCATTAACGTCTGCGTTGTAGTATAGAGTGTAAGTTGTCTTATAGCCGTTAGCCTTAATGGTGAACTTAGAAGCCGTGTACTTAACGCCGATATAACCTGCGCCTTGTTTTGCTGCGGGGGTTATAACAATGTTAGCGTCGTCGTTGATTACGAAACGGAAAATAAAGTTTCCTACATAACCAGTAACTTTATTATCTTCACCGTAAATACCATAGTTGACTTTAAGTGGGTCGTCTTTATCAGTTTCCATAAAGTTTGAAGCGTCCATTATATTTCCGCTTGCATCTTTAAATCTAACGTAGAAAAGATAGTTTGAAACTTCATCAAGGTCAAATTCCATATTTGAAGACGTGCTTTCGGTCTTTGCTTTATAGTAGGTGATTGACGTAAGGTCAGCGTAAGAAGAATAATCATCAAATACTAAGTCTGCCATTGATGGAACTTTTAATGTAGAGCCTAACGCAACGGACGTGTTTGCTTCAACGTCACGATATTCTTTTTCAAGTGCAGACATAAATCCGTCGTACGCTTCTTGGTCAAATTTGTATACAGGTGCTTGTTCGTCAACGTCTTTATCTTTAACTATTACAGATACGGTTTCTTTATATCCGTCAGTATATCCGTCTATGGTAAGTGATAATAAAGCCGTACCGGTTTTTATAAACGCAACAGTGTTGGGCTTTTCAACCGATTCACGCCAAATATATTCATCGTTTGCTACAACGTAAATGTTGCTTGAAGAAATCTTTTCAGTCAACGAATATGCGCTTGCATTAACGTCATACGTCTTTGCTCCGTTACTTGCAAACTTATAAGCCGTATACTTGCCCTTTGCAGTTTGCGTATAGAAATCTTCATTAAGAACGATTCTAGGTGCAGCAATCTTTTCAAGTTCACCGTCTTTAACAGCAAATGTTTGCTTATAAGTAGCACTTGCATCACTTGCCTTTTGGTCAACTGACGACAAAGTGAACACGCCTTGTGCATTTTCTTTGCTACTTGAAAACTTGATTGTAAGCTTACCGATTGCGCATTCGTTTACTTCTTTTACTCTATAAAACTTATCAGAAGAAACTACACTGCCGTTAAGAGTAACGTAGCCGTTATCGTCAACGCCAATCTTAACCGTTTGAGCGCCTGCTGAAAGTTCAATTTCGTTTTCAATCGAAGTTATGAATTTGCCCTCTGCATTTTTATTGCCGTGAACGTAGTAAGAATCAGAAGTAACAACAACAGTTGCAGTAAAATCGGTTGGAACGTTAAGTTCTAAACCAAGGTCGCTTATAACAAGTTCTTTGTTAAAACTTATTGCACTGCCGTCCTTTACGGTCGCTTTAAGCGCACCCTCACTAAATTCTGCTTCCACCCCTGACGAAAATTCAAAATACTTCGTCGGACTCAAAGTTGCCGTATCTGCCTTTGCGTTCGTAACGGTAAAACCGCCTATCGCCATTGCAAGCGATAAGATAAACGCAGTAATAAGCAAAATAAATTTATAGGATTTAGCTAATTTCATAAAAGCCACTTCTCCTTTTATTTACACAATGTATCTGCTATATTTTACACAAAAAAAAGCCTTTTGTCAATTGCCTTTTAACCTTTTTTGAAAATAATAGTATATTTATCATATTTTTAACAAAAAACGCACGTCTAATACCTTTCTCACCGAACATTTTTATTGTTTTATACATACAATAAAATATAAAAAATTTCGGATACACCAATGATTGCTTTTTTAATTGTAACGGCACTAACCGTAAGTATTGATTCTTTTGTTTGTGGATTTTCACTTTCACTTTCTAACGGCAAAAAACTACCTATTATTTTAGGTATTGCCGTTACAGTTTTTGTAATGTGCGCATTCACAAACTACTTAACCGCTTTCTTTGCAGAAAAAATAAGTGAAAAAACCGCAAGCCTTGGCGGACTAATTTTAATAGGCGTTGGTCTATACAATATCTTTAAGAAAAAGGAAGATACACAGCATAAGACTAACAGTGCTTTAAGTCAAGCGCTTGTAACCGGTTTTGCCGTTGGTCTTGACGGTGCACTTGCAAACTTATCGCTATCTTTAATGGGCATAAACGCCTTTTACGTCCCAATAACAATCGCCGTTATGCACGCACTTATGATTGCACTTGGCATAGCGCTTGCAAGCACTTCGCTTGCAAAAAAATTCGGTAAAATCGGGTTTTTGCCACCCGTTATTCTTATCCTGTTGGGTGGCTATAAATTACTCGGTTTGTTTATATAAAAAGCGGTGGAAAATCCACCGCTTTTGCGTTTTAAATACTTGGTTTTATTATGGTAACCGCACGGTCGGTGTCAAATGCCGTCCAAGGTGCGTTTTCCTTTGGTGGTTGAACACGGAACACCATACGCTCTTTGCTGACAGGGTGCGTAAACGATAGGTAGTACGCCCAGAGTGCAAGGTAGCCTTTTTTAGCTTTTTCCCCACCATAGCGCATATCGCCGTATACGGGACAGCCGATTGCGTTCATTTGAACACGGATTTGATGACTTCTGCCCGTGTGAAGTCTTACGTCTACAAGAGAAAGTTCGTCCTTTTTGTCAAGAACTTCATATTCAAGTTCAGCAAACTTTGCGCCTTGAACAGTTGCAGGACAAACGTAAACCATATTGTTTACGGCATTCTTTTTCATATAGTGAGTTAAGGTTGCCTTTTCTTCCTTAGGAACGCCAGCAAGAACGGCAAAATATCTTTTTTCAAAGTCGCCGTTTTGAATTTGTTCAGAAAGCCTTGCAGCAGCCTTAGAACTTTTAGCAAAAACCATAACCCCACCCGTCGGTCTATCAAGTCTATGAACAAGCCCTAAATAGACGTTGCCAGGTTTATTGTAGGTTACCTTAATATAATCTTTAATCATATTAAGTAGGTCCTTATCACCGCTTGAATCTTCGCAAGACGGAATATTTTGCGGTTTTAATACAACTATAATATGATTGTCTTCGTGTAAAATTATTAAATCTTCCATAACGTTATTCATTTATCCAAATCCCGCTGTTTCCACAGGGTAAAATCACGCCTTTTTCTTGGGTTTTAAGCCCGACTTCATACGCTTCTATTCTTCCACCACGGTCATTGCCAACGGTTAGCGCAAGTATGTTTTTTAGAACTTGTGGTTGAAGTCCCGTAGTATAACTGTTTATAAGTACAAATAAGGGGTTATCCGAAAGGACGTTTGCGCAGAGTTCTACAAACGAATACAATTCGTTTTCAAGTTTCCACATTTCACCGTTAGGACCTCTACCGTAGCTTGGTGGGTCCATAATGATTGCGTCGTACTTTCTTCCACGCCTTATTTCTCGCTCAACGAATTTTTTACAATCGTCAATGATATATCTAACTTTTCCGTCGCCAACGTTTGAAAGGCGAACGTTTTCGCCTGCACGTTCTACCATTCCTTTTGCTGCATCAACGTGGCAAACTTTTGCGCCTGCCTTTGCGCAAGCAACGGTTGCACCACCCGTGTAAGCAAACAAGTTAAGAACGTTTATTTCCCTATCAGCATTTTTTATCAAATCGGTCATTAAATCCCAATTAACTGCCTGTTCGGGAAAAAGCCCTGTATGCTTAAAGCCCATAGGCTTAATTTTGAATTTAAGGTCTTTATAACTCACCGTCCATTCCTGTGGCATTTTGCCCTTAATGAGCCATTTGCCGCCGCCCGTTTCGCTTCTAATATACTTTGCGGCAAGACCTTTATACCCGTTCATGTCAAGTTTGCTTTTCCATATAACTTGTGGGTCGGGTCTTAAAAGCGTTACGTCTGCCCAACGCTCCAATTTGTACCCATCGCCCGTTGCGATTACGGTATAATCTTTCCACTCAGCCGTTCTCATTATTTTGCGACCTTATTGATAACGACCGTACATACTGCGCCGTTTATATCAAGTTCTTTCTTAAATCCGTCGCAATCGCCTTCGGTAACGGCATCTGCAAGGACAACGCCTTTTAAATCACTTCCATTAATTAGTGCGTTTTTAACACCGCCATCATCGGTTACGAAGTTTACGGTTATTCTATCAACAACTTCAAAACCTGCTTCCTTACGCATTGACTGTATCTTAGAGATAAGCTCTCTTTCAACGCCTTCTGCTTTAAGTTCTTCTGTTACGGTGGTATCCATAACTACCGTTATACCGTTGTCACTTGCAGCGATAAAGCCCTGTGCACTTTCGGTAGAAATAAGCAAGTCGTCAAGTGTAAATTCAAACGTATCGCCCTCAAATTCCGCCGTGTAAGTTTCGCCTTTTTTAACTGTTGAAACTACTGCGTTTGCATCGCAAACTTCAAAGAACTTTCTAACCTTGCCAAGCTTAGCACCGTATTTTGGACCAAGCGTTTTTAACTGCGGTTTGATTTTATAAGTTACAAACCTTGTTGCATCGATTAAATATTCAACTTCTTTAATGTTAAGTTCGTCTTTTGCGATTTCAAGTAAGCCTTCGGTAAGTTCAGTTCTTCTTTCAGAGCAAACGAAGATTTTAGAAAGCGGTTGACGGTTTTTGATGTTTGCAGTGTTTCTGCACGCTCTACCAAGCACTACTATATCAAGAACGTTTTGCATACCGTCTTCAAGTTCTAAGTCTATTGCACTTTCATCAACTTCGGGGAAAGCACAAAGATGAACTGACTTAGGTGCGTCCTTATAGAAGTTAGGAACAAGGTTTTGATAAATGCTTTCTGCCATAAAAGGCGTAAACGGTGCTGATAATTTTGCCATAGTCGTAAGCACTGTATAAAGCGTTGTATAAGCGGCAACCTTATCTTCGGTCATACCAGAACCCCAATATCTTTCCCTACCACGACGAACGTACCAATTCGATAAGTCGTCCGTAAAGCTTTGAAGTGCCCTTGCACTATCAAAGATATTGTATGAATTTAGACCGTTGTCAACCGTTTTGATAAGCGTATTTAGTTTTGAAAGCACCCACTTATCCATAAGGGTAAGTTTGCAATCTTTTAGATTGTAATTTGCAGGGTTATATTTATCGATATCCGCATAGAGAACAAAGAACGCATAAGTATTCCAAAGTGTACCCATAAACTTTCTTTGTGCTTCGGAAACGGCTTCTTCGTAGAACCTTGACGGTAACCACGGTGCTGAGCCTGTGTAGAAATACCATCTAACAGCGTCTGCACCCTGCTTGTCGAGTATAGTCCACGGGTCAACGACGTTGCCTTTATGCTTACTCATTTTTATACCGTTTTTGTCGTTGACGTGACCCAAAACGATACAGTTCTTAAACGGTGCTTTATCAAAAAGCAACGTAGATATTGCAAGTAGAGTGTAGAACCAACCACGAGTTTGGTCGATTGCTTCACTTATAAAGTCGGCTGGGAAATGACTTTCAAACAGTTCTTTATTCTCAAAAGGATAGTGGTACTGTGCAAAAGGCATTGAGCCAGAGTCAAACCAACAGTCGATAACTTCTTTTTCACGAATATAAGTTCCACCACATTCGCACGCAAATTCGCAGTTGTCAATATACGGACGGTGAAGTTCTATGTCGCCTTCTATTCCGCATTTTTCTTTGAGTTCTGCTTTTGAGCCGATAACGTGTATTTTACCGCACTTGTTACAAACCCAAACGGGAAGCGGTGTTCCCCAATAACGTTCACGAGATAAACCCCAATCAATTACGTTTTCAAGGAAGTTGCCCATTCTGCCGTGCTTAATGGTTTCGGGCATCCAATTAACTGAATTGTTTGCTTCAATCAACCTATCTTTTACTGCGGTCATCTTGATAAACCAACTTGACCTTGCATAGTAAAGTAGCGGTGTATCACAACGCCAACAGAACGGATAGCTATGTTCAAAGGGAAGTTCTTTGAATAAGAGTCCGTTTTCTTTGAGCATTTTAATTATAATTTTATCGGCATCTTTAACGAACTTGCCTGCAAGAATACCCGTGCAGTCAAGCATATTACCCCTATCGTCAACAAGTTTAACGAAAGGTAAGTTGTATTTTCTACCAACGTTAGCGTCGTCTTCACCAAACGCAGGTGCAATGTGAACGATACCGCTACCATCGGTAAGCGTAACGTAACCGTCACAAACAACGTAGTAAGCCTTTTCTTTAAAGCTACCATTTGCATAATCGAAAAGTGGTTCGTATTCAGCGTATTCGTACTCAGCACCTTTTTTAACACTTACCGTTTGATAATTTTCAAATAGCGATGGAACGAGTGCTTGTGCCAAAATATACGTTGCGCCGTCTTCTGCAACTATTTCAGCATAATCTTCCTTAGGATTCATACAGAGCGCTACGTTTGACGGAAGCGTCCAAGGAGTCGTCGTCCACGCTAAGAAGTATGCGTTTTCTCTACCCTTAATCTTAAAGCGAACGAAAACCGAAACGTCCTTAACGTCCTTATAGCCTTGCGCAACTTCGTGCGAAGATAAAGCCGTTCCACAACGTGGGCAATAAGGAACTATCTTATGACCTTTATATAATAGTCC
>JAGASB010000033.1 GCA_017621955.1 Clostridia bacterium
GCTGGAAATCGAACTCGTTCGGCTTGGCCATCGTAGCGTTAGCGTAGATGCTTCTCCTTGGGGTAATTATTTAATAGGAATCCTTAAACCACTTTTGGTTTGGATATTTTTTTACTCTCAACTGGATAATCAACTTAGTTCGGACGCCTTTGACGTTTCTTTCCTTGACGGACTTAGTCCTGCGTAGCCTTAGCGGAGCAGTCTCTCCTTGGAGTAATTATTTAATAGGAATCCTTAAACCACTTTTGGTTTGGATATTTTTTCTACTCTCGGCTGGAAATCGAACTCGTTCGGCTTTGCCATCGTAGCGTTAGCGTAGATGCTTCTCCTTGGGGCTTCTTTTTTCATTTTAAAAACAAAAAGGGTGAGACAATAAGTCCCACCCCAAGATAGTATATTTTAGGTTTACGCAACCCACCCGATATAGTTATGATAGCACGTTTAACGTAAATCGATAATTTTATTACTTAAAATTTGTTTAATTTGCCAAATTAAGCAAAATAAAAGAATAGTAAAAAACTATCCTTTTATCTCTTCTTTCTTATTTGTCTATAACATAAAACATCGGTTTGCAATTTTTTAAAAATGGGTGTTGGTCATTAAACATATACTCTTCGAAAGGAATAAACCCACATCTTTTATAAAAACTCGCAGCTCTCGGAACAGCATATAAACATACATGTGTTGCTCCAACATGGTTTTTTGAAATATTTTTGATAGTCTCTAAAATATATAAAAAGAAAAATTGGCTTAATGTTTCATAACGATTAGAATTTTCATCAATTTTTATACTACGATATTTTTCATCTACCGCGAAAAAGTCTATTTCCACCGAAGGTATATTTGTTATGTATTCATTGTTATTTGCATCAACTTCATTAACAGCAATCCCTGTGCACTTTATTGAACAAAAAGCCATTATGGCTTTTTGTTGCTCATCAATAAAAACATATGAAACATCTTCTTTCGTTGACAAACTCTCGTTTTTTATAAAATTAGATATTGCTTTATTCCCACATTCAAACTGACTTAACATATCTCTATCATGATTGCTAACACGATGAAAAGAAATTGAATAGTCACGAGCAAACTTATTTTCGGTCATCTGTTTCCTTGTTCTTTATATTAACTTTCGATAATATTTCCTTATTCTTTTCTTTTTGCGTATAATCTTTACTATACGATAAAAATTCCTTTGCTTTATCAGGTGCAACTACAAAGGCTCGTTTGCAATCTGCTGTTAAAACTGCCATATTTACCACCTCTTTTATTTTTTTCTCTTTGTCGTGACTACTCAAAAGAGACCTCCTTATTATATTAATTTCAATAAAATTAAAATATAACAAGCCTCTCGCAATGATATTGTATCACATTTTTAAAATAATTTCAACTATTTTTAGAATTCTTGTTATATTGATTTATTATTCTCAATAATGTTGTTTTTTATTCTATTGATATATTATATTCTATCATACTATTTTTAAGTAATTAATATTCACTGACAATACAAATTCCTTTATATAAGCTTTTTTCAATTTTTGCTCATTCTTTAATTATACTATGGGAACAAAATTAAAGGGCGAGACAATAAGTCCCACCCCTAGACATAACATTTTAGGTTTCTTCAACCCTCCAGATATTTTTTAACTATACTAATAGAAAAAAATATTCAGTTATTAATTCTGGTGTTTGTATCATTTTATTTTTAATCCACCATCGCAACGTTTCAATAAATGTTGAAGTAATATGATTGATCCAAAAATCTTCAGGTATGCCTTTGGGTTTTTTGTTATTAAAGTCCAAGATATTATTAACGATTAGCAAACGAACTTCTGCTTTAAAATAGTCTAAAAAAAGTTCATTATTTTGTGAAGAAAGCAGTTTGCAAATATTATTATCATTTTGTTTTATGTGCTTAAATAAGTGTAAAAAAACTGCGTCTTGGCTATCACAATTAAAAATATTATGAGTTTTAATATTATTTTGTTTTTTCGAATTAAAGATATGGTTAAAAAGTTCTAAGCACAATTCCTTTAATAAAAAATCTTTCGTTTCAAAATGAGAATAAAAAGTTGCCCTACCTATATCTGCAATTTCTATAATTTCGCCTACTGTAATTTTATTATAATGCTTTTTAGATAACAAACATATAAAAGCATTAAAAATGGCTTCTCTTGATTTTCTTTGTCTTCTATCCATAAATCCACCTATACAAATTTACATTTTTGTTCAGTATTGAACTATTGCAAAAGGTTGCTTTGCTATATTTTGCAAAAAACATGCTATAATTTTATCGAACAAGTTGTTCGGTAATGAATTTATTATACGATAATTTTAAGCGCTTGTCAATGGAGAACAAAATGAAATCTAAAAGAAAAATTTTTGTGGCGTTTATACTAAACTTATTATTTTCTGTATTAGAAGTGATTGGTGGTATAATTACAGGTAGTGTTGCAATAACTTCAGATGCAATACACGATTTTGGTGATGCAACTAGCATAGGCATAGCGTATTTTCTTGAAAAGTTAAGCGATAAAAAACCAAACGAAAAATATACTTTTGGATATGCTAGGTTTTCGGTTTTAGGTGGGCTTATTACTACCTTAATTTTGCTTGTTAGTTCGGTAATAGTAGTTTATAACGCCGTATTGCGAATTATAACGCCAACTATAATAGATTATAACGGAATGTTGATTTTTGCATTGGTGGGATTAGTCGTTAACTTGTTTGCAACCTACTTTACGCACGGTGGAAAGAGCATAAACCAAAAAGCCGTAAACTTGCACATGTTAGAAGATGTTTTTGGTTGGTTAGTTGTTTTGGTAGGCTCTATTGTTATTAAATATACAGGTTTATATGTCATTGACCCAATTTTGTCTATCCTTGTAGCCATTTTTATAATAATTAATTCGTTAAAAAATCTAATTGAAATTTTTGAAATTTTTTTGATTAAAACACCTAAAAATATTGACATCAACCAACTAATTGAGCACATAAAAAAAGTTAATGGCGTTATTGATGCGCACCATATTCATATATGGACAATAGATGGAGAAATTAATTGTGCAACATTACATTTAGTTGTCAAAGAAAAAAGACGTGAAATTATGATAAAAGTAAAAGAAGAGATGGAAGAACATGAAATTTCACATACAACTATTGAGATGGAAACACTTGAAGAAAGTTGTGATGAAATCAGTTGTGGTATAAAAATAGAAAACAAATCTTGCCATCACAATCATCACCATAATTAAAAAATTTTTACATTTGGCACTATGGCGTGTTTGCCAAGGATACAAGTCGGACAACTGTTATAAAAATAAAAACAACCTAAACCAAACACCTTTTCAAATGTTTGATTTAGGTTGAATTTGTAGAAGACAAAAAAACCATACAATATTAAACTTACATTTCAAAAATTTCGCTGTAATCGGCTTTTAAAATTTGCTTTAATAGAATAATTTCGTCAGGATAAAGATGGCGTTGCCCTACTTCGATTTTTGCGACAGCACTCCTTGTAATATCGCAACCCGAAAGTTGAAGTTTGGTTGCAACGTACTCTTGTGTATACCCCGCACGCTCCCTTAACTTTCTTATATTCTCCCCGACCCTTTTTTCAACCATATCGTTCATTTTTTCCACCCCATAAAAATGCACTTATATAAGCGCATTTCCTTGACATTATTATAACTTTTTGATACAATTACATTGCACCTAAATAAGTGCAAATCTTCAATTTAGAGCATTATTCTTATGATAAACGTTAAATTTGACAGTATTAAATGCAATTATGAACGTGATATTATCAAATACACCACGAAATTTAGCCGAATGCTTTTAATAGACGTATTTATGCAGTTAGCGGTTTTAGTAGCAATTCTTATAACGAGCATAATTTTAAAAACGCTTAAAATCAACGTTATTTTTTTATGCGGAAACGTTTTTTGGTTTTTATCTTTTTTAACGTTCTTTATTGTTTTTAATTATAAGCTTAAAGGCACAGTAATTAAAAAAATTAGCACAACGGGTAATTGCAAAAGTATTACTAATACTTTGGACGTTTTTTCCGTGTGCTCAACGCTAAAAATTATTTACTGTTTTATTACAATATTTTTTATAACGGCAAAAGCCGAAAACTACCAATTAGGTGATACGTTAATCAATATATTTACTTACGGACTCACCACGTTGTCCCTATGCTTAAATTTTAAGAGTTGGGAAACCTTGCATCAGGCAGTTAGCATTTCAAAGTGCTTAATTAATATATCTATGATTAAAGAATCACACCCCTCCTTAATCAAATAAAAAAGAGGGCTTAACGCCCTCTTATGCTAACTGCATTGCAAAACAAACCAAACTTAAAATTATTGCAAGCGATAGCCAAAAGAAAATCCATTTGCCAAAAGCCACCTCCCTTTTGGCTTTTTTCTTTCTAAATGCAAATTTGTTCATATTACCACCCCTTGATATTTTTCACTCACATTTTATCACCGATATATGACAGCATATTGTCATAAAAAAAAATTTTAAAATACCTATTGATTTTTTTTGAGTTTTATTATATAATGTATATATAAAAAGTAACAACAAGTTATGGTAAGGAGAATTATATGAATATTGTTACAATCAGTCGTGAATTTGGAAGTGGTGGTAGAGAGTTAGGCAAACGCCTTGCCGATATTTTAGGATACGATTATTACGACCGTGAAATTATAACCGAAATTGCGAAGCGCCACGACGTTGATGAAAAATACGTTGAATATGCGCTCAATAACCACGCTTGGCAAACGTTTACGCTTTCTTTTCATCATTCGTTTGTTTCACCCGTTGCAATACAGTCCCCCGACACTAAACTTTTACAAGAGCAAAGAAAAATCATTGAGGAAATTGCAGACTCTGGTAAAAACTGCATAATAGTAGGTAGAAATGCGGACGTACTTTTAAAAGATAAAAATCCGCTCAATCTTTTTGTTTGTGCGGATATGGATTCTAAAATTAAGCGTTGCCAAGAACGTGCAGAAAACGGCGAAAACCTTTCGTATAAACAAATCAAACGTATGATTAAACGCATTGATAAAAACCGTGAACGCACACGTTACATCATTGCAGACGGCGAATGGGGTGATAGAAAGTCTTATCACTTAATCGTCAACACAACCGATTGGGACATTAAAGAACTTGCAAATGCAATGGCATCTTTTGTTAAAACTTGGTTTGAAAACAAATAATTTTTAAACTTAAAAAAACCGTCGAACGACGGTTTTTTTATTTTGCTTTTTAGTTTATAATAGTCGGCTTAATTCCGTTTGCGTACGCTTTTATAATGTCTTGTTCCCAAGTATCGTAAAAGTCAATTTCTTCCATTGCAACAAGTGCAACATTGCTGATTGAACGAACGTGATTTTCAATCACAAAATCAGAATATACATATTTAACCGTACCATTGTCAGTATACGTTAGGTACGCCCTTGCGCAAAATTCCCTTGTGATATTGCTTTCTTTTATATCTACTATTGCACAGTTAAATCCATAATAACCGTCCGTTTCACAAGTATTATCGTTATTCCACTTACTAGCTACTATGTTAAGAACCGTTTTATTTTCAGTTGACTTAAAAGTAACTTCGTTTATTTCTAAAAGGTAGTCCTTAGGAATTATAATCATACCTACTCTTACGTCGGTATAATTCTGCACACAACTGTCATAAAAACTCTTTTCAACTTTCCCTGAAAATCTTAAACCTGGTTGCGTTTCGGATAGTCTTAACGATGCACCCGTATCGGTAAAAATTTTAAGTTTATATGAGTAAACAAAATCCAACGCAAAATTTGAATCGGGCATATATGCCGTAATTGCAACTTTTATTTTATTCACACCGCTATCAGCCGTAAAATCAACGAACGCATCTGTCCACTCACTTAAAACTGTTGACTTAAACTCAGCACCATCATAAGTAGCATATAAACTACTTCCCTTATACGCTGTAATTGAAACCTTACACGTTGCTTGTGCATTCTTAGTTTTAAACTTTACGCCAACACGATAAGTTTCGCCTGCGCTTACCGTAGAAAATTCGTTAGTAGTTAAAACGTGAGTTCCTTTACTAGTAATATTTAATTGACTTTTACCGTCATAAGCACCGCTATTTGATTCTACGTTTAGATATGCTGAATTTGAATCATCATCTTTCTTTATAGTCCAATAACTTGGTTCATTATTTCCGAAAAAATCATTAGGAGTTGACTGTTCAAAACTGCTGTTATATATAAAAGTTGTCACTAAGTCTGTTTGCGCATTGACGGTATTAATAGAACTTAAAGGAAACGTTAGAGCGAAGAACAACGCAAATATTGATAAAACAATTCTTTTTGCTACTTTCATCTCTCACCTAAATTAAAAAAACGGGTCTATACCAACGTTATCAAAATCGCCAAAAGGACTATTCATAACAACGTCTTTTGTTAAACTAAGTATATAAATTTCAATACCGTTATAATATTTTTTTGTCATTCGTATGTTTTCCTATATTATTTTTCGTTTTTAATATGCACGTCAAGTTGATTAAATGGAATTTCTATACCATTATCGTCAAACGCCTTTTTAATGCTTTCTAACACGTCGAAGTTTACCGTCCAATAATCTGAATTTTTAACCCAAACACGCACTTTTATATTTATGCTTGAAGCACCGTGTTCTGTCATTCTAACAAACGGAACGGGGTCTTTAAGAACAAGTTCGTGATTAGATAAAACTTCTAATATAATGCCTTTGGCTTTTTCGTAATCATCTGCATACCCAATTGAAAAGGTCATATCTAAACGGCGTAATTCTTTTTCCGAATAGTTTACAATATCGCCATTTGCAAGCGAGCCGTTGGGAATATAAACAACCTTATTATCTGGCGTAATAAGTTTGGTATAAGTTATTCGTATATCAGCGACAGTTCCGCCGTGCCCTTGCGCTTCAATATAGTCGTCAACTCTAAAAGGACGTGTTAAAATAAGCAAAACACCGCCTGCTAAGTTTGACAGCGCACCGTTTACCGCTAAACCCACACACACGCCAAGTGACGTAACAAGCGCAGTTAGTCCACTTGTATCAATGCCAACAAACCCAACTAAACATATAGTAACAACTATTTTTAACCCCAAACGCAAAATATACGCAAGTGTTTTCATTATGGTTTTATCAGCGTTCTTTTTGGTTGCTCTCTTTTCAACTCTACGAGCAAAAGCATTTATTATCTTAAACGATACAAACATTATAAGTAACGCAATCAAAACTCTTGCAATTGAATCTAGTAGTGCTTGACTAACCACCCACTCTTTAATTTTTTGCCAAATTTCTTCAATAGTCATAATTCTCTCCTTAAACTACGTTAAAATAATATCATTAACAATAAATTTTGTCAATCGTATAATATATAATAGACTAATTTTAGCCGTTTTCAATGAGTTTTTTGTAGATTTTTTATTAAAAACATAGTATAATCTTTATATGAATGATTTGACTATTACGCCAATTGCATACATAGAAAACGATTTTAAGGAAAAATTTGGTGTGCCACGCCAAAGCGGTCGTGCACCGTCAGTAATTTCAAAAATTACATTTCTACCAGAATACCGCTCTAATGACGCAGTGCGTGGCATAGAAGATTTTTCTCACCTTTGGCTTATTTTCGATTTTTCAAAATGCCACAGGGACGGCTTTACGCCATTAATTCGACCACCACGTCTTGGTGGAAATGAAAAGGTGGGCGTTTTTGCTAGCCGTTCACCTTTTAGACCAAACAATTTAGGACTTTCATCTGTTAAACTTATCAAGGTTGATTATCAAGATAAAAACGCACCGGTCCTTTACGTTTCGGGGGCAGACTTAATTGATAAAACACCTATCTTCGATATTAAACCATATCTTCCGTTCAGCGACTGCCACAACGACGCAAAAGGCGGTTTTGCCGACCAAAAGCAAAACCATCACTTAAACGTTATAATCCCACCACAAATTGCAAGTTTGCTAAGCGAAGAAAAACTTCAAGCGCTTAAAGAGTGCCTAGCCGACGACCCACGCCCATCTTATCACGATGACGGTAGAACTTATGGTATGGCGTACGGTAATTTCAACGTTAAGTTTGACGTAAAAGGCGATACTTTAACCGTACATTCAATAGAAAAAAGTTCTAACTAAAAGCAATAAACTACACTAAAAAAGGATAACGTTTTAATTTTTTACGTTATCCTTTTGCTTTTAACTTAGTTTTTTCTCCAAACCATTTTATTGACAACGCCCGTATAAGACTGAATCAGTTTAACAACTTTTGTAGAAACGTTTTCTTCAACGTAGTCGGGTACGGGAATACCAAAATTCCCGTCTTTATTTAACTTTACCGCAGTTTCAACTGCTTGAAGCAAACTATTTTCATCAATTCCAGCAAGCACAAAACAAGCTTTATCAAGCGCTTCCGGTCTTTCAGTACTAGTTCTAATACATACTGCTGAAATAGGCTTTCCTATTGATAAAAAGAAACTTGATTCTTCGGGAAGCGTTCCACTATCCGAAACGACTGCAAAAGCGTTCATTTGAAGTTTATTGTAATCGTGGAAGCCCAAAGGTTCGTGGCGAATTACCCTTTTATCAAGTTTAAATCCACTTTTTTCAAGTTTGTTTCTGCTTCTTGGATGGCAAGAATATAATATTGGCATATCATACTTTTCTGCCATTTTATTTATTGCATTAAATAGTGAATTAAAGTTTTTATCCGTATCTATATTTTCTTCCCTATGTGCTGAAAGTAAAATATATTTACCTGCCGTAAGTTTAAGTTTATCCAAAATATCAGATTTTTCTATATCGACTAAATTCGTATGCAAAACTTCTGCCATAGGACTGCCCGTTACAAAAGTCCTTTCCTTAGGAAGCCCACAGTCAGCAAGATATCTTCTTGCGTGTTCGCTGTACGCCATATTTACATCCGAAATAATATCTACTATACGGCGATTAGTTTCTTCGGGCAAACATTCATCCTTGCAACGATTGCCTGCTTCCATATGAAATATTGGAATATGTAGCCTTTTTGCAGGTATTGCTGATAAACAACTGTTAGTATCCCCTAAAATCAAAAGCGCATCGGGTTTTATTTGGTTCATAAGCTTATATGAACAGTTGATAATATTACCAACCGTTGCACCTAAGTCGTCACCAACCGCATCCATATAAACTTCGGGGTCAGCAAGTTTTAAATCCTTAAAAAATACGCCGTTAAGATTATAATCGTAATTTTGACCTGTGTGTGCCAAAACGCAATCAAAATATTGACGGCACTTATTTATTACCGAAGATAACCTAATAATTTCAGGACGTGTGCCTACTATTATCAAAAGTTTAAGTTTTCCGTTATCCTTAAATTTAATATCAGAATAATCAAGTTTCATTACTATTTCTCCTGTAAATCAGTTTCAAATATTGCTAACTTATCATAAATAACTTTTCTTTTTTCTGCTTCGGGAAGCATTTTTACAATGGATGGACGCTTACCAATAATGCTCAAAAACACGAACCGTATAGCCTTATACACATAAACAAAAGGATAAAGCAATATACATTTTTTTACTGCTTTTTTTCTTAAAACTGCTTTGTGCAAGCCGTGTGCTAAGTTATAAACTGCACCGTGTTTAGTTCCACCTTTGCCGTGTTCGGAAATAAGCATACCGCTACTTGAACGGTTTTCATCTTTTCGTCCAAAGTTACCGCCCGTTAATATATCGTTTATTATTTGTGCACATACATCGTCATCTGCATCTTTTGCCCAAGCAGGTAAGATTGAATTTAAGTATACTGCGCCAACTTTGGTCATTATTTTAGCATAATTATATAAACCTATCTTTTTCAAAAACGGCAATAATTTTTCTTGCCAAAACGCTTCATTGTGTGTTTTATTTACAAACACTGTCCAGTCGGAAAGGTGCCTTAATCCAAAACCTTCGCCAAGCATATGGTGTTGCATGTGCAGTAGCAATATTAGTGCGTGATTTAAATCGGTTGGAGCATTAAACTCACAACTTTCATAAGATTTTTTTACGGGCGCATATACTGCGTCTTTTAAAAACTCTTTAACCAATTCGCCTATCTTTCCGTATGGAACACCCGCCACTTCAAAGTGCATTTCTAAGTGAGCCCCTGGTTTTTTGAAAACGACGTGGTTTGGGTGGCCACCACTAGATAATGTGTAGCCATTATCTATAAGTAATTTTTCAATTTCACTCTGCTGTTTTGGTTCAATCAAAAAGTCAACGTCGCCAAGCGCCCTTAAAATAGGTTTATTATAATAAGAACACGCCGACGTTCCTTTTAATATCAAATATGGATGTTTTTCACCTAAAATATTTATCAATTCTTGTTGCGAATTGATAACTTTCATATTCGATTGCATAACACGCATTGAGTATGCGCTCCACTTAGCAAAAATATTTTCAGGTATAAATTTTTTGTAAACGGCACAAGAATCTAATGCGCAAAGTGGGACAGACTGCACGATTGACTCTTTTGCAACTTCTTCCCAATTAACGCCGTCTATTTCTTGGTCAGATAAAACCAATTCGTTAGCATTGCCGTTTACGTTAAGCGATATTAAATTAAGCAAAACTTTTTGCTCTTTGGTCATGTTAAACTGCGACATTATTACTCCACTATTTCAAAAAACGTATCGGGGTGGTTTGAGTCAAACTTTTCGTTTGCCCACATTACCGTAACTAAGTTTTCCGTATCAGATAAATTAATTATGTTATGAGCGTAGCCAGGTAACATATGCACGGCTTTAATATCTTCGCCACTGACTTCAAAATTAAGCACTTCACTACTTCCAATCTTGCGTTGCTGAATAAGTCCGTGCCCTGCAACTACGATAAAAAACTCCCACTTAGTGTTATGCCAATGCTGACCTTTGGTTATACCTGGTTTTGAAATATTAATAGAAACTTGTCCGCATTTTGCAGTCTTTATTAGTTCAGTAAAACTGCCCCTGTCGTCCACGTTCATCTTTAACGAAAACGCAACTTTTTCTTTGGGTAAATACGAAAGGTAAGTTGAATAGAGTTTCTTTTCAAAACTGCCACAAGGTATTTCGGGTATTTCAAGCGTAGTCGGTTGAACACTAAACTTACTAAGCAAATCTTCAATTTCACCAAGCGTTACCTTATGCGTAATAGGACAATAACAGTATTTACCGTCATCGGTAGGAACAGGTGTTAGTCCGTCGTACTCACAACGGTTTTCTTTATTACATAGTGCGAGTAGCATTTGGTCAATTAAATCGTCAATATATAAAAGTTCTAGTTCTATTGCCCTATCATTTACTGTAATCGGCAAACCGTTTGCCGTGTTATGACAAAACGTTGCAACGGCACTGTTGTAGTTTGGCCTACACCACTTGCCGAACAAGTTGGGAAAGCGATATA
>JAGASB010000236.1 GCA_017621955.1 Clostridia bacterium
AGGCACTTTCAAAGATGTTCCTTGCAGTCGCCGCAAGTTCTGGTTCGTCTTGTTCGTATAAATCCGCCTTAACGTAGTAAGGAATAATCCTTGCAAGCGTTTCGGGTATATCTATCTTCAAGTTATTGTCTGAACTAACCGTTATTAACGGAACAATCGGCGTATATTCAATGCTGAACGTTTCTTCTTCGACAACATTTTCCCATTCGCTTCCATTCCAGTATTTACAAACGCCATTCACGTTGTAAGCATCACCAGCGTTAGCGTTTTCTGGGAATGCGTTAGCACCGCCCTTAAACACATAACTTGAAGAAAACGGAATTAAAACAACGCCGTCCGTGATTGTTTGAAATTCTATGTTCGGAACAACCCTTTCGTATATGTAAATTATCCTTTCCAACGAACCAAAGTCGGATAATATTGTTTTCAAATTTAGTTTTAAGAATTGCTTTAAGGTTTCGCCTTGTGACGGCTTAACTTCAACCGTCTTTGTAGGAATAACCTTATAAGTCATAAATCTTGATATAGCACGGTTTATTGCGCCCGGCATTCTGTCAAGATAATCTTTGTATCTATCGTCTTGCCTATAATTATCAAGGTTTACGATATTCAAATCTTCGTCGTTTGCGTTCATTAGTCGCAAACTTTCAAGTTTTATTTCACCAAGTTTCATAATCTCTCCAAAGAAAAAACGGCATAGGGGGATAGAAAATCCGTCCCCCTTGCCCTTTTAATTTTAAGGAAGCGTAATGCACGCAACTGATACTTTCGTCGCAGACGATTTAATTAGATAGCCGTCGAAAGACATATCTTTATAAAGCGCTGAATCGAGCGAAACAACCACTTCTGAACTTGCTGGAACAGAGATTGCAAGGGCATTTTCAGCCTTGTAAGGACTTGTTCCGGGTGCAACATTTACGGTTGCTGCAGCAGAGTCAGTATTCTTTAAGAGAATAACAGTTCTGCTGTCGTTTCTATCAGAAACAACTTGAACGCCGTTGCTGGTCACAGCAGTATAAACAACTGGAACAGCATTGTTTCTTTTGTTGGTATTAGTATTCGTAATAGCCATAGTCGTTTTCCCCCTTTATTAACCTTCATAAGCAGTGCGGTCAATCTTAATGAACTTGCACGCTTTTTCGTCGATAACACCAGCATCATAAAGGTTGAAGCCTTTAAGTGCTTCGCCAAACCCTTTTTCTGGTTCGTAAGGCTTAATCTTGGTAAGTGGGTCAAAGAACGCAACTGAATCACCAGTTCTAATGAAACAGTAATCAGTGCTTGAATCAGCCATCATAACGTTTGACATAAAGAAGTTTACGCCATTGTATGAAGTGACTTTTCTACCCCTTACAATTTGGCTGTTGTTAGTGTCGATTTCTCTTAAAGCAATTTTAAGTCTGCGAATAAACGCAGGAGATGCTTCACCAAAGATTTCTTCACTATCTTTAACGTTGTTTTGTCTTAACTGCATAATAACTTCGTCGATAAAGTCGAGAATGTTAATATGACCAGAAGTTGGGGTGGTTTTAGCAGATAACTTAACTGCTTTTGCAACACCGTTAGTTTGGAAGTCTGAACCAGTAAGAATACAGTTAGCGTTTGCAGTGATAACGTTTCTAACGTGTTCGTCTTGTTGTGCTGCAATATCTTGGGCCGCTTTTGGACGTGATTTAGCGATAATACCCTTTTCAGAACTTTGCTGTTCGTCAATATCGCCAACCATAAAGTTGAAGAGCGCCATTTGGTTTACTTCAAACTTTCTTTCGTAGCCCTTGATTTCTTCTGGGTCAGGAATACCCTTGTGAATTACGTCTTTACCAGAACCAGCGACACTACCTTTACCAACGCCATTTGCGCTGTAAGTGCCGTTTTTGTCTAACTTGTAGATAGTAGGTCTGCCAAGACCTTTGACGATAATAGAATCGCCACGCTTTTTAATCTCACCTTCCCACTCTCTGGTGCAGTGGTCGGCAAGGATTAAATGCTTATCTCTTTCCGTAAGAAGTTTCTTTGCTTCTACGGCTTCTATAAAATGTGCGTAAGGCATAGTGATTTTCTCCTATAATTTTTTATTTTTTGTGAGTTTGCCAGTAGTTGTAAGATGCTTCTACATCTTTCCAGTTTTTGTCTATTTCAGACTTGGACATCTTTCCTATCTGTTCCAAAGAATACTTTGGCGCACCAGCATCACCTGCTGTTGCCAGATTACCAGCAGAAGTATTGTCCTTTGCGATTTTTCTCGCTATTTCTTTTTTAGCCGTTTCTTCTGCACTTGCTTTAAGACTTGACTTAACGCTGTTATACGCTTCGTAAACGTCTTTAAGTGGAACTTTACCGATTAACTTATTAGAGAACTTAACAAATTCTTTATCTTTGTTTAAGTCGTTCAAGTTAACGTCGGGATATGCTGAACGAAAGTCTTCAACATCTTTCTTAATGTTCTCTGTGCGTGTCTTTTCGCTATCAATCGCTTGCTGTTCTTCTAAACCAGCGTATTTATGATAGTCTTGGATAGGGTCGCCACCGTTCTTTTCGATTTGCTTCATAGTTTTATAAACTTTGACGTCACGAAGCGTTTCGATAGGCGTATTAGTGAAAGGATTCTTGCCTACAAATTCCTTTAACACTTTAAGTTCGGTTTCTTCCCTTTGGGCTTTTTCAGCACGCCTTTTGTCAGCAA
>JAGASB010000237.1 GCA_017621955.1 Clostridia bacterium
AGAGTTGTATGAAAAACACGCTCTTCACTTAAAGAGAGAGGGATATAAAATTTCCGTGCTTGACCTAAGAGAACCTTACAGTTCTGCAAGATGGAATCCGATGAACGTGCTAATCAGGAGAATCAGACTTGTAAAGGAACTACAAAACAACTGTGTGCATAAAGACGGTAAGTATTACGGCGCAGGGGAAGAATTTATTTCCTATCGTGATGCAAGAACGAGAGTACAAGAACTCAAAGACGAAATCTTTGAAAATGCTATGGACTTAGTTTATACGCTTTGTCCTGTGCAAAATAGAGACCAACCCACTTGGGAAGAGGGCGCACGAAATCTTATTTTTGGTTTAGTGCTTGCTTTCTGCGAGGACTGTATAAACGGAAAAATGGAAGAAAAGCAGTTATTGCTTTTCAACGTTTACCATAACATTACGAAATACTGTTCAGAAGATACCACGAAACTGAGAGAATATCTGCTTGAAGGTAGAGACGAATTTTCAAAAGTTAAGGGCTTGGTAAACACCGTTCTCATTACGTCGGATAAAACCCTAACGTCGTACTTATCGGAAGTCAACAGTTATATGCAACAGCTCGCTGATGACGGTATTTTGTCTCTGACGAGCGAAAACGACCTTGACATAATCAATATGGACGAGGAAGCAAACGCCGTGTTTATTATCGTTCCTGATGAAAGGTTTACAAGACACCGTTTCGTAACGCTCTTTATTACTCAAATGTATAAAGAGTTAGTAGAAAAGGCGAACTTAAATCTACGTAGAAAAGAAGAGGGAATTGATACGGCAATCTTAAAAAGAAATACGTACTTTGTTTTGGATGAGTTCGGTAACCTACCTAAGTTTGACAATATCGAGGGTATGGTAACCGTTGCACGTTCACGTGGTATTCGCTTCTTATTCGTATTGCAGAGTTTTTCACAACTTACTGCAAAATACGGACGAGACATAGGCGACATCATAAAAACAAACTGTAACGTAAAGATTTTCATAGGTTCGGACGATGCGGATACCCGAAAAGAGTTTTCCGAGTTGTGTGGGCAGAAGAAAATCAAAAACTTTTCCGTAAATACAAACGCAGAAAACCCTGCATCAAGTAATACGGGCGCAAGTAATCAACCGCTAATTACGGTTGGTATGCTTGAACGACTTAACGGCGACGAAAAAGGTGATGCCATTGTATCAGTACGTGGTTATGAACCTATTTGGACGAGATTTACACCGTCTTATGAATTAAAGAACGTTTACTTTGTAGACGGTAAAGCAGATATATCCAAGAGAGAAGCCGTATTCTTTGATAAGAGTCAGTACGTGTTTGATATTGATAAAAGCGGACAAGGACAAAGCGTTGAGAATAAGACGCTTGACGAAATCGCAAAGGATGACAAGAAAGAAAATAATTATTTAAGAGCTGAAGAAGAACGACTTGCAGAGTTGGATAAGAAGTGGCAGAAAGTAATAGATGATATTCACGTAAAGTTGAATGAATTTGTGAAAATGCTTAAAGGCAGAGATGCAAGTGCTGTTCTTAGTATTAAGCTCGAAAATAAAGCATCATTCTTGTATTCGATAATGGGCGACTATTGCCAAAGCGAAGCCTATGAAATTCGCAATATGGCAGACTATATTGACAAAATGACACACGAACTTATGGATTTACAAGCGAGTGCGGTCAAATAAAAAAAAGGAGAAGAAAAT
>JAGASB010000238.1 GCA_017621955.1 Clostridia bacterium
AAAGTTAGAATTTAGACGCAAAAATCTAAGTTCTTTTTCTTTGCAAAAATATCTTTTAAGCAGGAAACAACGAAGCGTATCAAAATAAATCTACAATTCTATTGATACAAAGGTCATAATTGTTTGACATAGTTTTCAATATGTGTTATAGTTATTGTGTCAAAATAAAAATATAACCCTATTGATTTATAAAGGAGATTATATGATAGATTTTTCAAAATACGAAAGAACAAACACCTATTATGGTGGAACGGAACGTAAATTTGGCGTAAACGTTGACGGCTTTGAATATATGATTAAATTTCAAAAGCAAACGAATTTTGGTGTAAAACGTCTTAATCACGTCTCTGAGTACGTCGGCTCGCATATTTTTGAATTGCTTGGATTTGAGACGCAAGACACTTATCTTGGCGTATATAACGGTGAGCAAGTTGTTGCTTGTAAAAATTTCATTAGCGGAAAAACTCAATTCGTTCCATTCAATGACGTTGGTGAAAGTTCGCTTGAACAAGATAAGGAAACTTATCAATATTCCTATCAAGATATAATGCAAATGCTTCGAGATAACGTAAAACTTACGAACGTTCAAGAAACGATAAGTATGTTTTGGGATATTTACGTTGTGGACGCATTAATTGGAAACTTTGATAGACACGGTGGAAATTGGGGATTCTTAAAAAAGAACAACAAATATACACTTGCCCCCGTTTTTGATAATGGCTCATCACTTTATTCGCAACTTGTAGATGATGATGTGATGAAACAAATTATGCAGTCGGAAGAAATGACAAACGAAAGAATTTACAAATTCCCTACGTCGCAAGTTCAATTAAACGGCAAAAAGAGTTCTTATTTTGAAGTAATCAATTCATTAGAGTTTAAGGAATGTAATGAAGCGGTTATAAAAATATACGAAAGATATTCGCAAGAAAAAATTGACGAATTGATTGACGAAACCCCGTTTTTAACCGATACTCATAAAGAATTTTATAAATATATATTAAGACAAAGATTTGAAAAGATATTGCTTCCCGCTTACAAGAAATTAACGGAGAAATAAAATGAAAAAGTTAACCACAATGGGCTTTATCTGTCTTGAAGACGATTATAAGTTCATTTACAAAATTGCTAAAATTGAATATGAAGAATGGGAAGACGGTGCATTTAACTATATATTCCGTCCATTTTATAACGTTATTGATATGTTGCCTGACCACTTATTTCAGGGCATTCCCGGACTTGATTTGAGTTTGAAAAGAGCCGTATATGAACGTAAGAATATAGTTCCCACTTTTATTGAGGAAAGAACGCCAAGTGAACATCGTGAAGATTTGTGGGAGTTGATGGAAGAAAGCGGTATGCAAGCATTGAACCGCTTAGAATGGCTCATTAAAACAAACAAGAGATATTCAGGCGATAGATTTTTCGTTATGCCTTTTGACGGTAAAGATGCTGTTACTTATAAAGAGCGCTCTATGTACGATTTGGTAAGAAGGTCGGATAGTCTCAATAAAAAATTGCTTGAAATTATTTGCTTTGGCGATTATCTTTATGCTGATGATATTATAATAGACGACAAATCTCGCCTTTACTATTACAGACTTTTGATGCCGATGTATATCCGTGAATTTGAGCGCAAAAAAAGGCTTAGAATGTGCGGAATAGAAAAAGCGAAAGAACAAAACGTTTATAAAGGTCGTGGACAAATAAAAATTGACCCATTACTCTTTGATAGGGTTGCAAATGATTATTTGCACGGAAAAATATCCGCAGACCAAGCGTCTTTGATATTAAAAATAAGTAGAGCAACATTTTTTAGAAGGCTAAGGGAAAGAAAATAAGTAAATATGCCCCGAATTGTCATATTTAGTGTGATAGAATAGAAGAAAAAACAAAGGAGGAAATTAGAATGAGTGACTTTAGTGCTACATTGGAAGCATTTAAGGACATTAAAGAAATAAAAGATTTGTTAGACGATATTAATAAACTTCGCGCCCTTTACTTTTACAAAAGATTTGAAGAGATGAAAAAGCATATATTCGACTTGACTAACAAGTATTTTGTAGAGAGAGTTTTGTGGAATACTGCTAATAGGCATAATATGCCGGCAGAAGATGATTATCGGCAACAATTTATAAATGCTGAAAACTTTTTAATTATACAAGGATTTAAGAAACTTAACGAATTTCGTAAAGATTGGCGTAAAGCCTTAACCGAAGAAGAAATATCCTTCATCGAATCAATGATTAAACCTATGGAGTAAAAATATATGAATATTACCTTTTTAATTGGAAATGGATTTGATGTAGGAATGGGTTTGCGCTCAAAATTTTCTGACTATTTTCCACGCTATATTGAAGAATCAGCAAATAAAACAAAATCATTAGAAGATTTATCAAAACGCATTGAAGAAAATCAAAAAGAATGGTCGTATTTTGAGAAGAAACTTGGCGAGTATACCGAAGAATTTACACTTAAAACTCAAGAGATCTTTAAGCAACAATTGCGAGATTTTGAATTAGGATTTATAAAATATTTGCGAGAAGAAGAAAAAACTCTTGTTTACGACCAACAAAAAATTAAGGAAACTTTCGGCAAGGCGTTTCTAAATTTTTATAAAAATGAAAATTTAACAGCGGGGTCAGAAGAAACTATTGCAAATCAATATTCACGATATAATAAAGATAATCGTATTTATAATTTTATAAATTTTAATTATACGGACATATTAGAAAGATGTTTAGATTCTTTTCCGGACAGAGTAATAGCTAAACGGACGGTAAATAGTGTTGGATATGTCGATAAGATTGGACAAGTTATACATATTCATGGTTATAAAGACAAATTACCTCTTATGGGGGTAAATGATGTCAGTCAAATTAAAAAT
>JAGASB010000034.1 GCA_017621955.1 Clostridia bacterium
ATAAGGTTGTATTCCACTTGACGTGTTTTCGTTTAAGGAAACAAACAACCCATATATCGTTTTACCGTTTTTCGTCTCGCCTATGCTTAGGTCAATTTCAGGTTCAAACACCCTATCTGAGCCTTGATGAAACATAGTGAATTGCATTTTCTTGTCAAGTCCAATAAATTCTCGGAACTCATCTACGGTCATATCTTTTGTTTCTTGTTCAAACAGTTCGTCAACGTCTATGTACGGTCTGCCCATTAGAATAGGTTTAACCGTACTTTCAGCGTATTCGTCGTACCAATAGTCAAACTCTTCGCCTTTCATACCGTTGGCATACTGACTATCTTCAAACCAAGATTTAAGCTCGGTTGCTATCTCGTCGGCTTGCTCTTCGTCCTTAATTTCTCCAACGTGAAGATACTTGTAAGAATTGTGTTCTCTAAGCCCTGCTTGAATAAAATCATTTAAGGCAATTCGTTTAGCTATAACATCTGCACTTTCTTTCAATTCTTTATTTTCAAGATTTTTTGCAAGTGATTTCGTTACGTCAGTTTCGTACCAACCGTAATATAAAAACGAATCATTAAATATTCGATGCGTGAACTCGTCAAGCATCATAGATACATACTGTTTATCGGGCGTGAACCCTAACGTGTAATTTTTAAGGGCTTCCTTTTCCAAGAAGTTACTTTCATTAAAATCAACGATTATTGCCTCGTCAAAATAAGAAAGTTCTTCATTAACAAGTGTGCTTGCAGATTTACACATTTCGTATCTCGTGGCAAGATAACTCTTGCCTTTTTCGCTTTCGATAAACTCTTTCCAATCGGGCTTTTCAATACCATAAATTATTCCGTCGCCATCAATCATTTCGGGGTTTTCTATCTTGGTTTCAGTATCGTCCTGATTTAATCGGTAAATAGGCAAACCTAAGTCATACAACCGTTTTGCACTTCTCTTCCACATCGGGAGCATACCTTTCCAAGAATAACCATACTTGTCTGCAATAAAATCTTGGTCTACTGAATAGTCGGGCAATACTGCCACGTCCATTTCTTCAACCTTGTCTATCACGTCTATAAAACTTTCCTCCTTTTTTACATTTTGTGTTACATTTTCGACGATTTTTACTCTGTAACCGTCGTATTGAACAAGTGATTTTACAACATCATCAAGTTCATCTTCGTTGATACGGAAAACTTCTTGCTCTTCCCCGTCGTACTCTTCGGTAATTAGTTCTTTATCAAACTTTTTGCAAAGTTCTTGTGCTTCAATACCGATAACGTCGTATCCGTCTCCGTTCTTCATAAGGACAATAGTATCATCTTCCTTGTTTCTAACTTTTTGATAGAATTGCCAATCACTCGTAGTAAGTTGTTTGCGCTGTCTTTTCTTTGTTGTGGACGGCTTTATATCAGCTTCCGTCTTATTGTTGTCAGGTAATGCCATAAAGGTCGTATCTCCATCATCTTTATCGTCGTCTATAATGACTTCTTCTCTTCGATTAAGGTCAAGTTCTGCATTGAGTTCGGTTTGCTCTTTGAGTAAACTTGCCAATTTCTCTGCGTGTTCAAACGGTTTATTGACTTCTTCTTCAGCTACTGCCTTATCCATTTTTAACTGTTCAAGTTTCGTAACCAAACGTTTTTCACGGTTCGGTAGTTCCGTCAAAAAGTTTTCAATTCTCGTTAAATTACCGCTTGCGCTTTGACCTATATCAACGTTGTATTGCCCGTTGCCGGCAAGACAAATGGTTCGCTCTGCCGTCAGTAAAACAAGTGGATTCATACTTATTTTGAACCCTGCATATTCTGCTACAACAGTTTCGGGTTTGCTCGAATATAAAGCATCCGTTAAGACTCTTGCGCCCTCTTTCTTATCGGTATAAACAACACCGTTTACATTGATAGAAAAGTTTTCAGGGTTGTAGTTTTCTTCAACAACCTTTATGTCTGCCCTTGTCCTTTCGATTAACATTTCTTGTCTGCGAATATCCTCAGGGAACGTCTTACGTAATTTATCTTGCAAGCCATACAAATTCTTCTTGTATTGCCCCTCCAAAACACGTAATCTTGCCACTTCGGTATCTACTTCCATTTTTCGTTTTATCTTAGGGTTAGCGGCAGTTATTGCCTTAATTTCGGCATACGTTAGTGTTGTTTCGTCAATATCTTCTGCTTCTCTTACCGTTAAGTCACCCCTATCTATTTGAGATATAAAGCGTTGCTTGTTTTCAAGAATTTGGTAGGAATAGCTATCAAAGGTTCGTTCCGTTACGTAGGTAAATATCTTTACTCTTTCGTTCGTATTACCTTGTCTAACTATTCTTACCTCTCTTTGTTGCATATCAGACGGACGATACGGTGTGTCTAAGTGGTGTAATGCTACAAGTCTCGTTTGTACGTTCGTTCCTGCTCCGCATTTTTCTGTGCTTCCGAGAAGGACTCTGACTTTTCCGCCATTTACATTGTCAAATAAGGCTTGCTTCTGATTATCCGTGTTCGCTTCGTGTATAAACGCTATCTCGTGTGCA
>JAGASB010000239.1 GCA_017621955.1 Clostridia bacterium
ATTAAATTGACGTGGCACGGACGACCTTTTAACAAGTTAATAAGTCCTTCGGCGTGTCTTTTAGTGTCGTTTTCACCTTGAATTAAAACGTACTCAAAAATATATCTTCTACCCGTTTTGTCAAAATAATTATTGCAAGCGTCGAGAATTTGATTGATTTTATAAGTTTTAGCCACGGGCATTATATTTTCTCTTTCTTCATCAAACGGAGAGTGCAATGAAACGGTAAGGTTTATTGACAAACCTTCGTCAGCAAGCGTAAACATTTTAGGCACGATACCCGACGTTGATAAACTTATATTTCTTTGGCTTACGTTAATGCCGTTTTTATCCGACACTAAACGCAAAAATTTTACCGTATTATCGTAATTATCAAGCGGTTCACCGCTTCCCATTAATACAATATTTATAATTTTTCTTTTTTCTCCAAGTCCACCATTTAAGAACTTGTTAGCACAAATAACTTCACCAAGTATTTCACAAGGCTCTAAGTTTCTCACTAAACCATTAAGACCCGACGCACAAAAAGCGCAACGCATTCTGCACCCTACTTGCGTGGAAACACATAAAGAGTAACCGTGATTGTATTTCATTAAGACGCTTTCAATAACGTTACCGTCACGCAGAGCAAATAAAAATTTTACAGTACCATCAACAGATTGTAAATATTTTAAAATTTTAACAGGCTGAGCATCGAAGTTTTCACTTAACTTTTCTCTAAAAGATTTTGACAAATCGGTCATTTCTAAAAAATCCAAGCCTAAATAGAGCGACCTAAAAATTTGCCCTGTACGAAAACTTTTCTCTCCTAATTCTTCAATTTTTACTTTAAGTTCATCAAAACTTAAATTCAATAAACAATCTTTCACTTTATTTTACTCTCTTTAACTTAGCAACAAAAAAGCCACAGCCTCCTGAAATATCAGGTAAAAATAAATTAGCGCCTAAAATGTTTTCGTGCTGTAATTTACTATTGATTTCGCACATTTCAAAATCTTTTATGTCTGACATAAACGCATTGATTATGCCTATATTTTCACTTGGCATAATTGAACACGTTGAATAGTATAAATAGCCACCTTTTTTAACGTAAGATGAAACGGTTTTTAATATACTTAATTGTTCAGCGTTTAACGATTTAATATCCGAACTTTCACGATTTAATTTGATGTCGGGGTTATCGTTCACTACCCCTAACCCACTGCACGGTGCATCGCATAATACAGCGTCAAACTTTTCAACTAAATCTTTATTAAATACTTTTGCATCAACAACATTTGCTGTAATATTCGTTCTTTTCATACGGCGCTTATAGTCTTCTATAAGACCTACCCTGTGTTCGTGAATATCCCAAGACGTAACGTTTTTACATTTATACGATAGTCGAATACTTTTACCGCCTGGTGCTGCACAACAATCAAGAATATTATCACAAGATTCTACTACGTCGCATATCGCCACAGACCCTAATGATTGAAAGGTGTAAACGCCATTATCAAAGTCTTGATTTCTCACAAAGTTTTTTGCAAGAAAAACGTTTTCAAAAGGTGTAGTCTCATAACAAACTTTATTTTTATCCAAATATTCTTTACCGTCAACGTCGTAAAAAGACAAACAAGTTTTAGAGTTTTCCGCACTGATAATACTTATCGTTCTATCTACCCCAAATTCTTTAACAAGTTCTTTAACGGCAAAAAGCGGATACGAATATTGTACAGACAATTTCTCTTCTAAGTTTAACGGCAGTTGAATATCTGTCTTAATAAATTTACGCAAATACGCATTTACAAAACCACTTGTACCACCCTTACCTAATTTTTTAGTAAGTTCCACTGCGTTTTTAGTTACAGCATATTCTTTTTTATCTAGATACTTAATCGCATACATAGCAATTTTAAGTATAGTTCTTATTACAAGTTTAGGTGATTTTTCGGTTAAACAAGATATATAATAAGATAATTCTATATCTTTATCAAGTACGCCGTATACCGTTTTAATAGTAAGCGCCCTGTTCTTTTCTTCAATAAAAGTTGATGAAATTGCTTGTTTTAAATAAGTTTTATCACTATAAACCTTGTTTAATATAGCATAGCAGTCATAAAAATAGTTTACCATCAGTGCAATTCCTCACCGACAGTCAACTTATTCCCACGCAAAAAATCACTTGCTGACATAGGCTTACTACCCGCCTTTTGCACCTTTAATAACGAAAGAGAACCTTTACCGCACGCAACGATAAGTTCATTATCACTTTTAAGTATAGTGCCTGGTACACCAGAGTTATCTAACGCTTTAGCTTGATAAATCTTAAACGGCTCTCCGTTAAAAAATGTAAACGCTACTGGCGCAGGGTTAAACGCACGAACTTTATTATAGTTTTGCTCTGCACTTTCCGTCCAATCTATTTGAGCCAAATCTTTTTTAATAATCTTTGAAAACGTCACCTTATCTTCGTCTTGTTTAATATATTTTGCACTACCATCAATTATCGACGGCAACGCTTCAACAATACACTCTGCCCCAAGAACTGAAAGCCTTTCAAACAATTCACCACACGTTTCATCGTCTTTAATTTCAATTTCACGCTGACAAATAATATCGCCCGTATCAATTCCTATGTCAGTACGCATTATGGTTATACCCGTCTTTTTAAGACCGTTTAAGATTGCATAATGTATAGGCGAAGCACCCCTTAATTCAGGCAATAGCGATGCGTGTATATTTATTACGCCTAAACTTGGTATATCTATTATTTCTTGCGACAAAATTTGTCCAAAAGCACAAGTTATTATAATATCAGGTTTAAGATCAATTAAATCTTGCACCCCCTCCGCCCTAATTTTTCCATACTGAAAAACGGGGATATTTCGTTCTAACGCAAAACTTTTTACAGGCGGTGGCGTAAGTATTTGCTTGCGTCCTATTGGTTTATCAAGATTAGTAACAACAGCAACAACTTCGTAGTTATTTTCAACCAAATATTTAAGTGGTAACACTGCAAAGTCGGGCGTGCCCATATAAACTATTCTCAACGTTCTTCCTCCTGAACAAAACTTGCTTTATCAACGTAAATAATACCATCAAGATGGTCGTTTTCGTGGCAAAAGGCACGTGCTAAAAAGCCTTGTGCTTTAACTATAAAAGGTTTACCGTATCTATCAAAAGCCTTAACGGTAACTTTATTTGGACGCTCAACCGTACCGAATTTACCTTTTACAGATAAACACCCCTCATCGCCCACTTGCTTTCCACTTTGGTCAATTATTTCAGGGTTAATACACTCAAAATACTTCCCTTCTGCCATAACGATAAAAACACGCCTTAACACCC
>JAGASB010000240.1 GCA_017621955.1 Clostridia bacterium
AACGTAGTCGTCGGTAAGGTCTAAAACGTAAAGTTTAGACGCGCCCGTTTTTAGCGCCTTTTCTTCTAATCCGTCAAGTTCGTCAGCTTGTCCAACGTTGCCGGCAACTGCAATTACTTCACAGTTGTTATAATTCTCTTTTAGCCAAGGGATAATAATAGAAGTATCTAAACCACCCGAATATGCTAAAACAACCTTTTTAATATCTTTCTTTTCCATAAAAATTACCTCTGTCGTTTAATTACAGGTGATATTATATACTTAATAAAATATAATGTCAACGGATTTACACCCAAAATTAAAATATTTTTTGAATATTTTTTGAAATTATTTATAATTTAATGAATATTTTTTAATTTATTCATATTTTATGCAAATAATCGCCATTTTTATTCAGCAAAGAATTATCATATAAAAATTCAAACGTTAAGTTGCAAAAATTTTATAAAAACTTATTATTATAAAAAGGCACTATTTTGTCAATAGGTTATATAAAATAGCATATTAAAAACAGCCTGCGGTTGCAGACTGTTTTTTGGTTTTATTATTAATTTTATTTTACTGAACGGCGATATTTTTCGGCTTCCCAGTTGTTGATGAAGTAAACTTCTTTTTCGTTCATAGTTGAAACTGTAAGGTTTGCATTTTTAACCGTGGTTACAACGAATAGGTATGCCGCAAGCGTTTCTTCTAACGTGGTTGCTTGCTTAATGTCGGTGTTGTAGTAAACGGTATCTTTTACAACCATTGTATCGGGTGAGTGTGCAAGAATATTATTTAAGTACACTAATTGGTCGGGATACAAGGGCGTTTCATCAAGCATTGCTTTGTCAAGCTTGTTGTTTTTAACAAAGTTTACAACAAGCGGTGTTGCGCTCTTAAAGCCGTTTTCAGTTTTTTCAAGCGTAACGCTTCTAAAATCGTCTGCAAGGTTAAAGTAATTTCTAATGGTTTCGTTTACGTCAGTATTAACAGCCTTTACTCTATCAATGTAATCGCCTGTAACAACTAAGCCGTGATTTTTCATAAAGATTACTTCGGGATACTTGCCCGTTTTATTAACGTATTCGTCAATCTTAACTTTCATAGCAAGCGTAAGTTCAAAGCCTGGGTTAATATACGGTAAGAAGATAAATCCGAAATCTTTATCTTTAAATAGTTTTTCAGCAAGTGCTTCGCCTTCCATACTACAAGTAATTAAATTTGCATAAACTGAGTGCGTATGAATAACGTATTTTTTAAGTATTGCGTGAAAACCAACTTCAACGCTTGGGCGGAGTGTTTGTATTCCTTCAAGCGGAACGATTGACTCTTTGCTAATTTCAGCACTTTCTTTTTCGTAATCTTTTTCAACGGATAAATCAACGCTGTTGTAATAGTCGTAGATTTTATTCTTATCAACGGCAACGAACGCAGTCGTTTCGTTAATATCAACTAATCTATAACCCGATGCTTTAATTACCATCGTGCCGTTGTCAAAATTTTTAACTGACGTATTTCCGCCGCCACCCTGCGTATAGTCTGCACGGCTACCTGCGTACTGTGAAATATCAATCAAATCTTTAATAGTATTTTTCATTTTATTCTCCCTTTCATTTATTTTAGTTTTCAGTTAAGTTAAACGCTTTGTTTATATCGTCCACTTCTTTATCGCTAATTTTAACTATATCACCTATCATCTTTGCGTGAATAATGGTATTTGCAGTAAATTCAGCAACTTCCAAGCGGTCAAATGCGTTGATTAGCGAATGCCCCGTACTAATTACGCTATCGTTATCAACCAAAACTACGGGTGACTTTGGTGATATTATATCAGATATCTTTTGCGGATTAACTATATTCGTTCCGAACGGTACTCTGCCGATATCACGCATTGCTATATATGATTCGGGAATAGTTCTTGAATCAATTTCGGTATGCGTTACGCCAAAAGCCATAAGGTGTTTTGGGTGTGCAACGGTGATTGCGTTTACTTCGGGGTGGTTGTCATAAATGAGTTTATGAAGCCCTACCGAACGGCTAGGACGTTTGCCTGCCTCTCTCCAATTATGCTCAATCCTAACGATGTCTTCGGGTTCGATATACTTTCTATCAACACCATAAGGCGTGATAAGGAAAGAATTTTCATTTAGACGAACTGAAAACGTGCCTTGCGTACTTGTAAACAAGCCTTGGTCATACGACCTATGGATAAGCGCACACATTTCTTTGCGAAGTCGTCTTTCTTCTGAACTATAAGACGTGGGAATAAATTCGCCAAGTTGAGTTAGCCCCTTTCTGCTGTTGAGTTCTATTTGTGCATCGGTAAGCGCTTCGGGTTTGCCAAGAATTGATGCGGTTATACCGATTGACGCAGCAAAGTTTAAAGTTTCAAAACGCTTGAACGCTTCAAACAAACTGTCTGCACAAGTGATAACACCGTGGTTTTCCATTATTACTGCATTAAGACCTTTTTTAATTTCGTCAACAATGCGCTGAGCAAGCAAATCGCTACCAGGAACTTCATATTCTGCAATACCAACTTGACCGCATACTTGGTGCGGAGTAGGTATTATGTTTACGTTTGGTATTTGCCTAATCAAGCTGTAACTTACAAGTGCCGGCGGGTGTGCGTGAAGCACTGCGGACACGTCAGGTCTTGTTTCATAAACAAGTTTATGGAAAGGTAATTCTACCGAAGGCTTATGCTTACCAACCACCGTGCCATCGGGTAAAACTTTACATATATCGGATGGAGTTAAAGAGCCTTTATCTATACCAGACGGCGTAATCCAAATATTACCTTCGCTATCAAGTATTGAAAGGTTACCACCCGAAGTGGTTGTAAGACCTTTTTGGTATACCCTATTTATAAGCAAAACTATCTGTTCTGCCGGGTGCATTAAATTAAAGTTCATAAATTCTCCTTGAAATCTAAATTATTATATGTCTTTTATGAATTTTTATAGTATAAATTATTATGGTTTAAGGGATTAGAAACAAGTTGCAGTAGGAAAACTAGCAAATACGCCGTGCGTGTACGTCTGTACACAATCAAGTATTTGCGACGTTTGACGAACTATTGCGAAGTTTATAAGCCCTTAAATTACATTTGTTGTCCTCCCGTTACGTTTATAGCCTGTCCGGTCATATAACTTGAATAGTCGGACGCTAAGAATACCATTGCGTTTTCAATATCAACGTATTCGCAAGAACGTTTCATAGGAACTTGGTTGATATATTTTTCTCTTACTTGTTCTTCGGTTATGCCTTGGTTTGCAGCGTATTGTTTGAATAAGCTGTTTACCCAAAGTGGTGAATTCAAAAGGTTGCCAGGGCAAATGCAGTTTACTCTTACGCCTGATTCAGCAAATTCAAGAGCAAGGCTTTGTGTTAAGCCTACGCCACCGAACTTACTTGCTGCATAAGCACCGTTCTTAAAGCTACCCTTTCTACCTGATTTAGAGTTGATTTGAATAATGCTTCCGCTCTTTGCTTCAAGCATATAAGGTGCAAACGCTTTAACGGTGTTGAAGTATCCGTTAAGGTTGATGTTTGTAACTAAACTGAACGCTTCGGGTGAAAGATTGAAGATATCACCACTCTTAACGATTGCTGCGTTACAGATAAGGATATCAACTTTACCCCACTTTTCAATAACTTTGGCTGCTGCTTCTTGTAATTGGTCAAACTTTGTTACGTCAACGGCTACTGCCATTGCATCTTTAAGTTTGTTTGCAACTGCTTGCGCACCGTCAAAATTGATGTCGCATACAGCTACTTTACAGCCTTCTTGGTCTAAACGCATAGCAAGCGCTTCTCCTAAGCCTTGGCTTGCGCCGGTTACAACTGCTACTTTGCCTTGTAAATTAATTGCACTCATTGTTATATCTCCTTAATATGTTTTTTATGTTTTTGTAATTATTTTACGGTATCGTATCCGATTTTTGCGTACTTTTTAATTCTTTCTTTTAGGTCGGGAGTTTCCGAAATAGACTTAGCCGAGAACATTCCGTACTCTATACCCTTTTCGCTTGAAATGGCTTCGTGCCCGATTAACGCCCACGTTGAATCAATTAGGTGCGAATATTCGGGAAGCGCAAGCGCTGCGCAAGCAAACTTTTGACGTGGTGAATTTACGTCTTCACCGCTGATTTCAAATAGGTCGTTTTCTTTTAATAACTTCCCTAATCTTTGAAGTTGAGCAGGCGTGTTTCTTGTTGGCATATACGCACAAGCAAGGAAGCCTGACTTTTTGATTTCAGCAATTAGTTCGGGCAAGAAGTCGTCTTCAAACTTCTGCGCCTTTTTATCGCCCGTTACAGAATCCCCTACGTCTCCAAGATAAGCGTATGCTGGAATTGCACCGAGTTCTTTTGCCTTTTTAACAAATTCTTCTGCATCGGGCATTTCTTCGTCCGCATCGATATAGAAGAACGCAGTATCTGCTTTTAATACGCCCAAAAGGTCGTAAAGGAAATGTTCGTTGCTCTCATCTAAAAGGAAGCCTTTAATCTTATCGTTTACACCAAGCTTTAAGTCATCGGTAAGGAATTTAATCAAACTTTCAGTTCTACCGAACTTGTTTTCAAGCTTTACTGCAAGCGCATATAAAAGGTGTCTTTCGGTAACGCTACCACCATCTACTGCTTCCGACAACGGCTTAACGTCCTTGTCAAAATCAAGTTCAATGCCAAACTTACCGAACTTACCCGTTATAAGTTTGCACATCTCTGCATCACGTTCGTTTCTTTTTTGACGGTAAGGCGCTAAATAATCGTTAAGCGCTTCAACGTTTTGGCTAGGTATACCGTGAGCAGCCATATAAATACATTCAGCTTGGTCGGGGTGGTTCATTTTTCCAAAACCCTTATTGTATTTACAACGCACTTCAACCCCACAAGTTGAGCCAAGACCTAATATAGCGCAAGCCTTTTTAAATTCTTCTACACCCGACAAACTATCGTGGTCCATTATCCCTGCACTTGTAAGCCCTGCCATATACGCCATATAAGCCGCTTTTGTTGGCGAGTATGGTGAAAACGAATAGATTGTATGTATATGATTGTTTGCATCGTTATCACGGCGAACGGGTTTTTCAGTCTGCTTTTCAACAAGTTCTTTTAGCGCATTAAGCCTACTTTCAACCGTGCCACCGTTAAGTTTTTTAATAAGTTCTTGCATTTTATACTCCCTAAAACACTATATATTATTTATTCATAAGAATTATATCGTAAAACTTTTTTGCCGTCAAGTAATATTTATCCACCAACTGATGAAAAAATAAATTTAATACCTATAATATAAAGATTACAAATTTAACAACCAAATTGAACACAAATAAACAAAAATCATCACAATTATTTATTCTTATACTTTACAAATGGTCTAAATAATCAAAAAAATGCAATAAACAATTTGAATAGTGATTATTGTTCCTAACTACACAACCACTCTAATATATAGGTTAAGTGTTATAACTATTATGACCAGGCTACAAAAAAGGATAGCGAAAGTTTCGCTATCCTTTTCAATATCAAAAACATAGAAATCTAATATATTTACTCTTTCAAAATTGAGGATATCCTGTTTTACTTATTTTAAAGCGCAAGGCGAAGAATTTTCTCAATGTCATCCTTATTTACAGGCGGGTTACTAGGAAGGAATCCGTCTTTATCACAGTTAATTCTTCTAACATCATCAGCAATAACACTTATTTCACTTTCGAGAATATTGCATTGAGAAAGTCTAGTTTGCACACCATTGTCAGCTATAAACTTTTCAAATAAATCTATCGCTTTATATGCAACTTCTTTATCCGTTCCGCTTAAATCGAATATTCTACGACCAAACTGAGCGAACCTATCTAATCTTCTGTTTACCACATATCTAAAAAAAGACGGCATAACTATTCCAAGTGACGCACCGTGCGTAACACCATATCTTGCTGAAAGAACGTGTCCTATCGGGTGCATTGGCGAACGGGGAGCAACGCCTGCGTGAAGCCAACCGTTCCAGCAAAGCGCTGATGTCCACTGCATACTTGCGCGAAGATTAGCATCTTGCGGATTTTTAAGAATTTTAGGTAGAAGTTCCATTATTGTTTTAACAGCACCCTCTTGAAGCCTATCTTGAAAAGGCGTATCTGGTTCACAGTTAAAGTATGCTTCGCAAATGTGCGATATTGCGTCAACAGCGCCACACGCTGTTTGATATGCTGGTAATGTACAAGTTAATTCTGGGTCAATTACTGACGCTATGGGATAAAGAACGTTTCCGCAAATATGCGACTTTTCCGTTGTATCATCATTAGTCGCAACGGCAATATTATTCATTTCTGAACTCGTTGCTGGCAACGTCGGCACCATGATAGTGGGAACGCTTTTGTCGGGCAATGGCTTTGGTTGCTCGCTACCGTTTGAATAATAAAAATCCCAAACGTCACCATCATAATGCACGCCAACACCTATTGCTTTTGCCGTATCCATAGCACTTCCACCACCAACACCAATAATAACGTCAACGTTGTTTTCTCTGCAAAGTTTTATACCGTGTTTGATTTGCGAAATCATTGGATTCGCAGTTACGTTATAACAAGTTACAGTATTTATATTATAAGATTTTAAG
>JAGASB010000241.1 GCA_017621955.1 Clostridia bacterium
ATAACAGGTTTAATACCAAGCATATTTCCGATAAGCGCAATCGCTGGCGAAATTCTACCGCCGTTTTTAAGTGCAGTTAAATTTTCAGGAATAAACAACACGACATTATCAAGTTTTCTTTCTTCCAAAAGTTTAATAACATCTTCGCATGAAGTCCCCTTATTTATTTCGTCATAAGCAAGGAACACTTGTGAGAGCATAACTGATGAAAGCGCATAAGAATCCACCACAAAAAGTTTACCAGGGAAATTATTATTTGCGACGTTACAGAAAAGGTCGTACATCGACGATAGTTTGCTTGATATGGTAAAGTGAATAATTCTATCGTAACCTTTACTAAAAAGATTTTCAAAATATTCAATAATTTCGCCAAGCGGTGGGGTTGAAGTTTTAATGTTCTTACCCGAACGCATAGCGTCCCTAAGTGTTGGTTGGTCAATGGTGATACCGTCAAGATATTCTTGACCGTCAACAATAACGTTGAGCGCAAAAACGCTTATATCGTATTTTTTCAAAACTTCATAATTTATAAGACAAGACGTATCAGTCGAAACTAAACACTTCATAAACAATCTCCTTTAAACTAAAAATTAGTCGTCCCGTGTAACGATAGATTCAAGATTTTCACTTACGATTGCTAATCCCTTAAAAAGCGCTACCCTATCGGCTTCTGAAAGTCCCACGCTAGCTTTATTAAAGTATTCGTCGATTTTACCAACAAGGTATTTACCTATAACCTTACCTTTTTCGGTTAGGCTTAGCGGAACTTTATACTTTCTTCCCTTTTGAACGTTTTCAATAAACCCTTCCTTTTCAAGATAATCGATTGAACGTGAAAGAGCACCTTTATCTTCTTGACAAAGGTCACAAAGTTCTTTTGCCGTTAGTGGTCCGTCAGTATATAGGTAATAAAAACTTGAAACGTGTGGGCACTTTAAATCGTACTTTGCCATAATTTCAGTTTTTAATCTTCTAATATTTCTGTTTATGGTAGAAATATAAATACTGAACGTCTTAAATCCTTCTTGCATAGTTACACACCTTTTTTAATTTATACTTTAACTACAAGTATATCTTGATTATACCACATCAAAGTTGACGTGTCAACAATTTCTCAACTTTCTTTGATTTTTATATAAAAATAAAAAATCGCCGTACATAGCGATTTTTTATTTTAAATATTGCAACGCAATATTTATAGTTTAATTTAATTATTCTTCAAACACTCTAAACACTTTTTCGGGCAAGCGCTTTTTATTTTCATTTTTAAGAGTTTTGCCCTTAGTTGTTCTGCCCTCGATAGATATATCTTCGGTATTTACTGTAAATGCAACGCTAAACGTATCAATAACTGCGATATCATAAGGCTGTTTAACGTACGAAGCGTAAACAACTGAACCGTTCTTGCCAAGTTCTACTATTTTAATGCCTTTTCTATACCTTGCCATAGGTTCAATTTCAGCAGCGATTACACGTTTATAACAACCGCCGTCCGAAACGATTACAAATTCACCTTCTTCGTCTATTTGCGAAACGAAAACTATTGAATCGCCCTTGTTTAGATTTATACCTTTAACACCGTCAGCAACTCTACCTTGAACGGGGATATCGTCCTTTAACGCGTTGAGAGCCAAACCGTTTTTAGTTACAAAAGCAATGGTTGTTTCGTTTAAGTCTTGTTCAACCGAAACAAGTTCGTCACCATCTTTAAGTTTAATTGCTTGATAGTACGGTTTTAAGAGATTATATTCGCTCCACTCAGTCTTTTTAATCAAGCCGTCTTTGGTAAAGAATAGCAAGTGTCCGTCGGGCAGTTTGTCTTCGCTAACCGCAAAGAACGCCACAGGGTATTCGTTTCTTGCAACTTCTTTTGCAACCGCATTAAACTTATGCCCTTTATCACGGTAACGGCATTCTGGTGCAACTTCCATATCAATCTTACAGCAGTTGCCAAGGTTAGTGAATGCAAGCAACGTTTGGTCGCTTCTTGCCTTAGTGTAAAATTTAATAAAGTCGTCGGCGTTAGCATTGTCTTTGACCTTTTTATCACTCATTTTAAAGTTCTTTTCGGTCATTTTCTTAAACGCTTTACCTTCGGTAAACGCCACCACGAAATCGTCGATTTGTTTAAGTTCTTTTTCAACGCTTTGAATATCTAATTCTTTACCGCCCATTATTATATTACTGCGACGGTCTTCGCCAAACTTACGTTTTATTGCGTTAAGTTCACTCTTAACAACGTGCATTTGTTTTGCCTTGCTTGCAACTATTTCACTGAGTTCAGCAATAAGTTTTTTAAGTTCTTTAAGTTCTTCTTCAAGTTTATAAACTTCAAGCTTAGTTAATCTTGCCAAACGCAAGTCAAGTATAGCGTTTGCTTGAACTTCGGTTAGGTCGAAGCGTGCACGAAGTTTTGCACGGGCATCAGCAGTATTGTCTGCGCCCTTTATAATCTTAATTACTTCGTCAATGTTTTTAACGGCAACTATAAGTCCTTCTAAAACGTGTGCGCGTTCTTTTGCCTTTTCTAAGTCAAACTTAGTACGCCTTAAAACCACTTCGCGTTGATAGTTGACGTAATAACTTATAATATCAAGTAACCCCAACTGAC
>JAGASB010000242.1 GCA_017621955.1 Clostridia bacterium
ACGGTGAGCATAGTACCTTCCTTAGGTTTACTTACTGCACCGTACGCAACTTCCGCACCCGAAATAAGCGCTTGCGAAAACAACTTCGTATCAATTTCTTCTGATTTTTTAAGAGTATTACAAAACCCCCTTAAAACCTGAGAAAGTATAACGCCCGAATTACCACGAGCACCACGAAGCGCCCCTTTTGAAACAGCTTCGGCAATATCAGAAACTTTATTGCTGTGGCAATTTACAAGTTCTTTAATCGCCGACTGAAAAGTAAGCGACATGTTTGTTCCCGTATCCCCATCAGGAACAGGAAACACGTTAAGTGCGTCTATTGCCACCCTATTTACTTCAAGAAGCTTTGCCGCAGTCAAAATCATTGATTTAAGCATTGCTCCGTTTATAGTTTTTTGCATATATATCCTCAATATAATTAACTAAATTAAAATTAACGCTTTACACCCATTACGCTGACGTTAATGGTATCAACAAGCATACCCGTAAAACGTTCAACCTTGTATTTTACCGATTCTTTTAGTGCTTCAACTACGGCTTTAATTGAAACGCCGTATTTTACGATTACGGACATATCGATAGAGATTCTATCACCGAAAGAGTGAACTTTTACACCCTTAACCCTAGAACCGAATCTTAAAAAACTAACAACTGAGTCTATTAAGTTTTTTGGAGAAAATTCTACGATACCGTAGCAATCCATAGCAACGTGTGAAATGAACCGCTCTATCGTTTTATCCGATATCATAATCTTTCCGTAAATATTATTAGTTTTTACAGACATACTGACCTCACTATAAGCGTTATACTTATTTTACAATATTTGAAAGTTTTTTGCAACACTTTAAGTATATTAAATAAAAAAAATTAAAACACAATAAATTTTAAATATAAAATTTTGCTAAATCCCCCTTTATTTTGTTGCTTTTTATCAGATAATATGGTAAAGTATTCGGTGTCAATGAATAAAACATTCCAAAGCGGAGGATATTAATATGAGTAAAGTATGCAGTGTTTGCGGAAAAGGTAAACTTTCAGGTAATTTGGTTAGCCACTCTAACCGTAAAACCCCTAAACTCTATGAAGCCAATCTTCAAAAAGTAAGCGTTAAGGCAGAAAACGGTTCTGTTTCTAAGCAGTACGTTTGCACCAGATGCTTGAAGAGCGGTAAAGTTGAAAGAGCATAAATCCGTTAAAGTTAAAGCCACCTATTTAGGTGGCTTTTTTATTTTATTTGTAAATATATATTTTACTTAATCATATAATCCCGAAGATAAATATTTATTCCCCGAATCAACTAAAATGGCAACGATAGTCTTGCCCGCATTTTCTTCCTTTTTAGCAAGTTCAACGGCAACGTCAATAACTGCGCCCGAAGATATACCAACAAGCAGTCCTTCGGTTTTTGCAAATCGGTTTGCCCAATAATAAGCCTTTTCATCTGATGCTGTTAGCACCTTATCGCAAACGGTTTTATCAAAGTTCTCAGGGATAAAGTTCGCCCCTATACCTTGAAGTTTGTGTTTACCCACCAACCCTTTACTAATTAGCGGTGAACTTTCAGGCTCAACGCCAACGACAAAGACGTTTGGCTTTTTTTCTTTAAGGAATTTACCCGTTCCCGAAAGCGTTCCCCCCGTGCCTATGCCAGCCACTAAAACATCGACCAATCCGTCAGTATCTTCATAAATTTCAGGACCTGTCGTTTGATAGTGTGCACACGGATTTTGTGTATTATCGAACTGTGACGGAATAAAACTATTAGGCGTTAGTTTATTTATTTCATTTGCCTTATCAATAGCACCTTGCATACCGAGTTTACCGTCAGTCAAAACTAACGTTGCACCGTATGCTTTAAGTAGTGCACGGCGCTCTTCACTCATAGTGTCAGGCATTGTAAGTACAACTTTATACCCCTTTGAAACACCTATTGCAGCAAGACCTATACCTGTGTTACCACTTGTTGGTTCAATTATTGTAGCGCCTTCTTTAATTAATCCTTTTTGCTCTGCGTCGCTAAGCATAAAAAGTGCCGCTCTATCCTTTGCGCTTCCCGTCGGATTAAAGTATTCAAGTTTAAAAAGTATATGCGCTTTTAAGTTTTCTTCTCTTTGTAATTTAACACTCTCAAACAGTGATGTTCTACCAACCAACTGAGTTATGCTGTTATAAACTTTCATTATAAATTACCTAACTTTTCTTTAAGTTGCTTAATTGCACGATAGCGGTGGCTTATCGTGTTTTTTTCTTCCGAACTAGCAATGCCTAAACATTTTTGCAAATCATCACTAAAAAACAATGGGTCATAACCAAAGCCGTTTTCGCCATAACATTTATCTAATATTTGACCGTGTGTTTCACCCGTAGCGGTAACAATTTTGCCGTCAGGACTATAAAGCACCATACAGCAAACGAACTTTGCCTTGCGGTTGGTTTGCCCTTGCATATTCTTTAATAACAGTTGGTTATTATGTTCATCAATGCCGTCGCCAGCATATCTTGCACTATATATCCCCGGTTTACCGTCAAGCACGTCCACACAAATACCGCTATCATCAGCAAGTGCAGGTAAATTTAGTGCGTCGGAAACGGTTTTTGCTTTTATGAGAGCATTCTCATAAAAGGTTGTTCCGTCTTCTTCTATTTCAAAGTCAAAGCCAAGCTGTTTATAGCCTACTATTTCATAGTCGGGTAGCATATCGGATATTTCTTTTATTTTATGACTATTTCCACTTGCCAAAACTATTCTTTTTTTACTTTCCATTTTTAAATATCCTTTTTATTCAAAACTTTTGCTAATGCAACGTACTGACTTTCTGAAAGATTTTCGCCCCTTACTGTTAAATCAATACCCGCATCAAAAAGCACTTTTTCAGCATTTTGCCGTGAAAGTTTATATCCGTTCATTAGATTGTTTATAAGCATTTTTCTTCTGCTTGAAAAGGCACATCTAACAACGTCCCTTACCGCATTAAAATCAACACCAACAAACTTATCTTTATCCATAACGATTTTAACAACTGCTGAATCAACGTTTGGCGGTGGCGTAAATTTATCCCTTGGCACATGAATAACAAGTTGTGCGCTTCCACGCAAGTTTATGCCTACGGTTATTGCACCATAATCAGAATCGCCTGCTTTTGACGCAAGGCGCATAGCCACTTCTTCTTGCACCATTATAACCATTGCTTTAATGTTTTTTGCGTTTTCAATAAATCGCATAATTATTGGCGTAGTGATATAATACGGCAAGTTTGCAACCATTATATATTCCTTGCCAAGTTTATTTTCAACGTCTGAAATTTTTTGTTTCATTACGTCTGAAAACACTATTTCTACATTGTTAAACTCAGCAAGCGTTTCTTCTAAAACGGGTTTAAG
>JAGASB010000243.1 GCA_017621955.1 Clostridia bacterium
CGTAGACGATATTTACTATTCGAGGAGTTCGTCCAAAGAAACTTTAGAATTCATTATCGAAGACCTTAAGGAAGCAGCAAATCGTTTGCCTAAACGTTCGGAACTTCCGGCCGAGGAGTATGGTAGGGCAACCAAAGGGGCAGCTATCGGTTTCCAAGCCGTTGCTTATCTCCATGCAGCCGGTGTTATTGACGCTAAATATTATCGTTATGGAACTTATCCCGTTGGAAATGTAGGTGTTCTCCCGCAATCTTCCGATATCAATAAACAAATCACATATGGACAATTTGTAAAGCGAGAACGAACACCTAGCGGTGCAGCAGTATACAATGCTTTTTTGATGCCGTTTAATAGCGCAAAGAACTATTTTGCTATAACCGACTTGATGGGCAATGTTGCTGAAGCAACCGGAGACTGGATTCCCTCTCCCGAAACATACGAGAGAATTCAAGGAATTGTCATCGATACGAGGTATTTATTGAAAAACTACCAAGGTAACCACGATAGGGACAAAGAGCGTTTAAGTATTGAAATTGAACGTTATTTCACCGATATTATGGGGTAAAAAATAGAGAGACTTCAAAACGAGGTCTCTCTTTTTTGTTTTATTCATTTTTTGATGCAAGCATTTTTTCTTTTGCCCGGTGCCTTGCTTGAATGTCACGATTCATACAGGCTCGGCAACAATACTTTTTCTTTCTCGATGTTATGCTCACCAAGAAATATTCACCACATTTTTTATTTTCGCACCTTCGATAAATTTCCATCTTGGGCCTCATATAGAAAAGACCAAAATATAAAGCACATAATTGTGAGGTGATTTTCCAAGTGGGTTCTAGCTTATCTACGTCGTAAGAGGCTATAATGCGCCTTAGATTTGCTTCTATTTCTTCCTTAATTAATAATTTTGCGATGTTCATTGCGGCTTGTTTTAATTTATCAGAAAAATTCTCTTTGCAGTTTTCTCCGTTGACATATTCAATGCTTTCCAGATCGGCGCGACGTATAACACCAACTGAGTAATAGTAGTGAAAAAGAAAATCATTGACAAGGAGGATGGATTTGGAGATTTCATTTCGTTGTGCGCAAAATAGGCGAAGAATTTTTCTAAAATTATAATCGTCGTACTTATTATTAGCTGTTCCATCGAGGACGGAAATTATAAAATCCGCAGGGAGTTCCGTGTTTTGAAAGATTGCGTCACGGAAAACAAAAGAAGAATTATTAAATGTATCTTCAAGTCGTTCGTCCAACTACAAATCGTCAACTTTGTTAAGGAAATTTGTGTAGGGGTGATATGTAGATTTTTGAGTGTATTTGCCGTCCTTCGTTTCTATCTGAACAACGGGAGCGTGTAAGAGATACACAATCAGACGAACTATTTTTTCATAACTCGTTCTCGACATATCCGTTACGGTAGACATCAAAAGCAACGTTGCGTGAAGTCGATTTACTATGGCTTTGAAGGTTGAGCTTTCAATATAATCATACTTGTCAAAAGAAATCGGAAACAAAAAACCGTTACGATTAAAAAAATCAATATAGTTCTCGGTATATGTACTATCGATAGCAAGCAACTTACCGAGAATGTTAC
>JAGASB010000244.1 GCA_017621955.1 Clostridia bacterium
CGATGCTATTTCAATGACTGGTGAATATTCTATTTCCGTTAAGTCAAGTGCGCAAGAATATCCTTCGTTTAGCATATTTCTAAACTGCCAACCGCAGAAGCCATCGTGTGGGAATTGTTCCATAAGCGGATGGTCATTTATTACGGTGGCAAGGTGTCCTTCCGTTCTACCTGCAAGTGCCATTTGGAATGCGGTATTTATCTTGACAAAAGGACCATTACCAAACATAAGCACGTTTTTACCCGATGATAACGCTTTTTTAAGCCCGTCGTAATCCATATCATCTGTTACGATTAGATTGCTTGCTTTTGTTGAAACTGCACTTGCTTTTGGATAAGCATAGAGTTCCCACTGGTTGTTAGCGTCTTCTTCCCCACCAGAAACAAGAGCAATAAGCATAACTTTTTGTGCTTTTTCAAACTTAGGCACTGTGAAAGCAAAATTATATACTTCGGTTATAGCACCTGCCTTGATTAGTGGAACACGAACGCTCTTACGCAAGAACGTCTTTCCGTTTGCAGTTAAACGTAAACTAAGCGTTGCGTTCTCTACGTCTTTTTGTGCATAGTTTGAAACTGCAATAGGAACGTTTACACGTTCACCAAATTCAAAGTTCAAACATTGCGGTAAATCTGCAAGCACAACCACGTCAGAATTGTAGCGGTGTACGTTTTCAACCGTTTCACCCGGTTTCATTTCATAAAATTCGTTCATCATACCAACGCAGTAGCCAAAGGTATGCCAATGCGTATCAATATCGCCTAAGAAGTCATATCCTGCAAAGGTGTTTGAACGGCGCACGGTTTCAAAACAGTGCTTACGCAAACGGCGTTGCCATTCAACAGAGTTTTTATAGTAAACGGGCGCACGGTCTAATAGCCCTTTTTCTTCAAGGTGCTTTTCAACAGACGTGTAAAGTTCAGTATCGCCTATTCTTGTTCCACGATAGCGGTCTTTTAAAGAAAGGTCACAATAAGTACCTTGAATACATATTTCGTGAGATAAAAGTGGCTTACGATAGATAGAGTTTCTTTCATCTAACATTTTGTATTCGCCTTTTTCCGACCAGTAACTTGTTCTACCCACAGAGTAACTGTTATAAACGTCGCAAAATTCACTTATGGTTTTTAAACGCACAGGGTTATGTGGGAAAGGTACGTCCACTTTATTGTCACCGTAAGTAAAGTATTCTATACCACGCATTGCCGACATCGGTGAGAAAAGCGAATCGGTGTTTTCGTGTACTAAGTTTGCACACTTGCGCAAGTGTTCAATATAGTCTTCGTCAATAATCATTTCATTGCCCGATGAGTACATAATTACACTTGTATATTTTTTTGTGAAGCGTACAATGTCGCACCATTCTTCATAAGTCGTATTGTTTGGCGTTTCAACTTCCATAAGCATACCAACTTCGTCAGCCGCTTGCAAATATTCTGCCATAGGCACGGTGGTATGGAAACGGATAGAGTTGAATCCTAAACTTTTAAGTTTCTTTAATACGTTGCGATAATATTTAACACTGCGTGGTGGGTGCACGGTCATCGGAAAGTATCCGTGCTCACAAGTTCCACGGAAGAAGTAGGGTTTACCGTTAAGTTCAAGGTGTATTCCGTCGCTTGCAACACTAAGTCTGCGCAAACCAAAAGCGTGTTCTATTACTTGGTTTTCAGTCTCAACGGTTAAATTATACCTTTTGGGGTTTGATGGTGACCACGTTTTATAGCCGTCCATACATAACGTTACACTATTTTCCCCTGCCTTAATTGTAGCAGTGTCAATTATCTTGTTGCCGTCTTTTATTGTTATCTTTTTAACTTTATCTTGTGCGCCAACCGTGCTTATAGTAAAACTTGAAAGGTCTTTTGCCGTGCTAACGTGCACGCCTTTAAGTCCGTCA
>JAGASB010000245.1 GCA_017621955.1 Clostridia bacterium
GTGTTTTATAGCGATAACACCACTTTCAAAAGGAATAACGAAGGCTTTTTCAATTAAAACGTTCAAGTCGTCTTGACTGGCTTCTGTTTGCCTTACGATTGATTTAGGTGCTTTGACAAATCCGTCGTCGTCGGCATCTAAATTTAAGTCGTAATACAGAAGCCTTGCTGACCGTGGCATATCTAAAAAGGCATCACTTCTTGTTATCTGTTTATTAAACATTCTTCGCTCTGCCATTGCTCACCCCTTTTAGAAAGGTAATTGATTATCGTCAATTTCTTCAAGTTGTGGTCTTTCTCTCTTAACAGATAGAATACTTTCTTCTTCTGATTGCTTTGGCGTTAAAAATTCAACGTCGCTTGCGATAACGTCAGTGACAGTTCTTTTGATTCCGTCCTTATCTTCGTAAGAACGATTTTGCAAACTACCGCAAACAGCAACTTTGTTTCCTTTCTTCAAATACTTTCCACACGTTTCTGCTTTTCCACGCCACGTTGTTATGTTGAAAAAGTCCGTTTCCCTATTGCCTTGGCTGTCTGCATAATCTCTTGAAACTGCTATTGCAAACCTACAAACTGGCACGCCACTTGGCGTTTCAGTAAGTTCGGGGTCACGTGTTAAGTTTCCTATTAAAATTACCTTGTTCATAAATTCTCCTTTTTGTAAGTCAATTTTGATTTATCCCAGTCTGGATATATTGACTTTAAGTATTCTTCGATTTGCTCTCCGATTGCTTCTCTTTCAGCCTTTGTCCCAAAATCGTATTTTCGGTGACATTTATTAGGCGTTAATTCGGTGCATAACGTGACAACGTTTTCTTCTATACCAAGCCCACCGTTAGCCCTTGATATAAAGTGGGCGTTTGGCATTACGTTGTGAGTGTTCCCACAGATAACGCAACGTCCACCGTCACGCTCCCAAACTGCTTGTTTTACCTTTTGTGGTATATCAGTTGCTTTTGAACGTCTTGACTTCATTTCTTTATCTCCGTTTCCCATAGCGATTTCATTTGCGCAATCTCGTCTGGGGTTCTCGTTTCTATTCCCAACGCTTGCGCTTCCGACACAACACCGTCAATAAGCCTTGCCATTTCCTTTGTGTCAAGCGTGTGGGTTTCCTTGTAAACCATATAAACATCAAACTGCTTTCCGTTTTCGCTGGTTTCCTTAACCCACTTTGGATATTTAACCACGCCTTGAACGTTAGCACCTTTTGGGACTTTAATAGCAAACAAAGTATCTTCGTCAATCCTTAACGGTGAACCATATTCCAGATTCATTTTGACTTTGCACTCGTCGTTCCCTATCTTTGTCACTTCGGCAATCTTATGGACCAGCGTGTGAAAATAATCGTTTGCGTTCTTGCTTCGCTTTTCTCTATGTATCTTGATATCAACGTCGTAAGCCTTTTGATTAAGTTGCGGAGCAAGATTTGCTACTTGTGTCAACGCTTTTGATAGGTCTTTTTCATTTCTTATTGTTATACTGAACATATTCTTCTAACCTTGGGA
>JAGASB010000246.1 GCA_017621955.1 Clostridia bacterium
GGATTCCATCTTGCAGAACTGTAAGGTTCTCTTAGGTCAAGCACGGAAATTTTATATCCCTCTCTCTTTAAGTGAAGAGCGTGTTTTTCATACAACTCTTTCTTCGGGTCTGAGATTACTAAACTCGGCTTGCCTGCACTTTTTCCAAGTACGGATATGTTTTGGTCAACGAACCCCGTCGTCTTACCACTACCCGTCGTACCAACAATCAATGCGTGAAGTTGGCTTGTAGAAATAATTTCTATTTCTTTACCTTTCTTCTCTGCACCGATTACGATACCGTCGGGCTTGTTATTGACCTTATCAAAGTTCGTTACGGTAAACTCTTTCATTTTCTTTAGCTTTTTAACCGTTAACCACTCCGTATCTTCCAAGTCGTTTTCGTTCATTGCGATATTCTGCGCATCCACTCGGTACATCAACAGGTAGGCAGCCATTATCATTCCGTCTACCACACCGTTAATAAGCCAAAAATTTCTTTCGCCCCAAATATCGCCAATACTCTCATAGCCGAAATAAGCAAACAGACACATTACCCCGACAAAAATTAGTGCGAAGATGATAGTCCATAGCAATATTCCGAGCTTATGAGACTTGCGCTTTTTGTGTTTTTTTGCTTGTTCTCTCAACCTTTATAATTCACTCCTTTATAATTGTTTCTTGCCGCTTCTTGCTCTTGTCGCTTCTTCTCGGCTTTCATTTCTTCTTCGATTTCCTGCAACCGTCTTGAAAAGTCTCGCTCCAACAGTTGGTGATTTCTACCAATAGAAGTGAAGAACTTTCTAAACCGTTCGGTTATCTTTTTTCTTGACATAGATAATTTCCTTTTCAGATGATTATCGTTTGCCTTGTACTTGACGTTCTTGTTCCTTTCGTAATACTCAGGCTTGATAAACTTAGCAAGGTTGATAATGAGATTCCCTTGTCGGCGTTTGTATTCCGCTTCCAAATCTTCAACGATATGAATATCTTTCAAATCAATTTCATCGTGATACGTGGGACTTCCCTTTTGCGGTTCTTTACTCTTTCCGCAAATTTGTTCAATTACCTTTTTCCGTTTATCAAGTTCCAAATAAAACTTTAAGTTCGACTGACGTGCTTCTTTGTCGTAGTCAAGTATCATATTGACAATTTTATCTACCCGCCCTCTGAACGGCTCCATATCTCGACTTCCATACGATAACCGTCCTTTTTTCGGCAGTTCTTTTGCAAGAGCAAGTATTTCTGCCTTTATATCCTGTCGGCTCGTCATCGCAGTCTTGACAGCAGTCATTTCCTTTAATCTCCGCAAGGCATTGTCTCTCGCCTTATGCAGATTCCCTTTGTCATCTCTTATCGCCAACGCAAGTCGCACTTTCATATTTTGTATTGCTTGTGGTGGTATTTTACCCTTTGCCTTATATGAGACATCGCCTTGCTTTGTTTTGTACTTTGGTTCTTTCTCCCAATACACGAAATGGATGTGTAAGTGTTCAGGTCTATCACGGTGTAAAGCGCACATAAAATCAAGATTATTCTGATTTAGGCGACAATCTTTGAAAAACGTTGGGAACGTTCTTCGGATAAGGTTTATACATTTTTCGGGTGTGTCAATTTTTTTTGATTCTTCCTTATTCAAAGAAATAAATCCGTGCCAAATATTCCCTTTGTTTTCTCTTGCCCTCTTTTGCATTGCTTTAACTTCTTCATCACCGATTAAACCATTATGATTGAACACTCCCGTATTCTTTTGTAGATAATCAAGAAAGGTGTATTTCCCTGAACGCTTACCTTCCGTCATAATGTACTTGTAGATGTTTACTTCGCCACTCATATCGTAGTACGGACGATTCCGTTGATGCTCAGCCACTTCATCAGGCGTTGCATTTTTTGATAACTTATAAGGCGTGTACTTTACATCAAAAATAATTGGTTGGTTGCTTATTCGTTTTTCCTCCTACTCTCTTGAATTTTTTTCATTACCATTTTTTCGTGTCCTAAAAGATATTGTGGAGTATCCCGTAAATCTCCTCTCTCGAAGAGTTCAGGTCGAACTGAATATCCGTATAAGTTTTTTGCTTTTTCATTGAATAGCGATGACGTCATAGATTTTGTGAGTGTAACGTTCAATACAATTTCTTCAAGAAGTGCAACCATTTCTTCGATTACTTTATCAGGTATCGTCTCTACAACGACGGGTGCTTGCGGTTTCTTTGTGGGAATATCTTTTACATATTCTTCCGCTTCGATTTCACCAAGTTCTGCTTTGATGTACGGTTCCAAACCGTAGTACAACGAGTTGGTTATTGCTTGCCCAATCTTGATATTTTTCTTTTCTTCTAAGAGTTTCAGTTTCTCATAAATTTGAACGTCAGGTATTCTTACGTAGGCTCTCCAAAAAGCGTGTTCTCCGTTCTTAGGTCGTCCTACTTTTTTCTTTGTTTCAGTCATTGTCTCCTCCAAGAAAATCGGGTTTCCCGATTGTTCGCAACCGTCCCGCACGGTTGCTTCAAAAGTGCTGAAAATAATTTTTTAAGCACTTTTCTTAACCTGCTTAGGTTTTTGCAAAATTCGCTTTATTTTTTGCCCCGCTTAGGTTTTTGCAAAATTCGCTTTATTTTTTGCCCCGTCTCCTTTGCAAGATTTGTCGGGTTTATCGAACTCACCAAATACGTTTTTAAGCATATCCGATACAATGTCGCCACCGATTACTGCCCTTGCAACGCAAGGACCAAGTAC
>JAGASB010000247.1 GCA_017621955.1 Clostridia bacterium
AGGAATTTTAAGCTGTGCGTTAAAAGAAAAAGCATATAGTGATATAACTATTGATGATTTAAGTAGAGAAGACTTTATGATTGATAATGTTCATTTATCTTCTGTAATGGATTTAGAAGAAGATGATATGCTCTACAAGATATTAGATCAAGCGATTGAAGGTGGATATGAAAACGTAAAGATATCATCACTTTCTAACTTATCGTTAGATAATGTAGAACTTTCGTCAGTAATGACCGTGCCAACAAGCTTACAAAAGATATTCGACGACTTATATAAGAATGAAATAGTAACAATAGGTAAGTTAAAAACATTATCGTTTGACGACGTACACTTGTCTTCTGTAATGGAACTTAAAACGACTGATACGTTATATATGATACTAAATCAAGCGTATGATGGATATGAAAACGTAACTATATCATCACTTTCTAATTTGAAGTTGGATAACGTTAAGCTTTCAACCGTTCTTCCTTATAAGGATAGCGTTAAAAACGTCGACAATAGTCAGCTTTATAAAATCCTTTTAGATTGTAAGGGAATGCTAAAATCTACTGATACGGATACGGAAATTAGTGCAAAAGCACAAAGTTTATCAATTAGCGATATAAATAATTTCAGCATTGATAACGTAAGACTTTTAACCGTTTTAACAAGCCCTGACAATAGCTTAAAATCAATTCTTGAAGACGTGTACGTTGGGCAAGAGATAAATGTTGGCGATAAACAAGTTTTGGTTAATAGTTACGAAGATATCACTCTTTCTATGCTTGCATCTTTCAAGATGGAAGACTTGCACTTGTATAAAGTATTGCCCGAACCAAGCGGTAACTTGAAATCTATACTTGAAGATGCGTTTGATTGCGATTACGATGAAATAACCGTATCAAAACTTTCGGGTAATGGATTTACGTTTGACAAAGTAAGCCTAAAAACCGTTGTTGGTGAAACTTCAAGCAATCCTATAATTCAAGCGTTGATTGAGAGCGGTTCTTCTGTCGGTGGAATAGGCGATGCTATTAACAAACTTTCATTGTATAAGGTTTACGGTGCGAATATTTTCACCACAACGCCGGTTGAAAACTCACCAAGATATACTTTAAGTGAGGACAAAACAACTTATATGCTTGACGATAATGGTAAATATTATTTGAGTAAAAATGCTGGTATTTGGCTACTCATTTGTTTCGATTCAAGCACTACGCTGTCTAGCGATGAAATAAATCACAAGGGTAGACCTATTTCTTACACCGTTTCAAGTGCAACCATTGCGGATTTACAAGGCGGTAACGAAAACAGCGTAGATATATCTTCTGCGTTTTCCAAGGCAACCGTTCGCCAACTTATTGACGCAGGGTTGGTTACAAGTGCAAAAAAGGGACTTTACGCGATGACGCTTTCAGGTGTGTTAAACCTTGGCGATTAAAATTTGTAAAACTATAAAAAACCGTTGACAAAATAGTAAATATTTGTTATTATAATTAAACTTATGGCAGTTTTGCTTTAAGAATAAAACCTTGCTTGCTTAAAATGCAAGCCGAATAAGTCCGGGAGGTAAAAAATATGACGAAATACGAGATGTTGTACATCCTTGATGCTTCACTTTCAGACGAAGCAAAAGACGGGATTATCAAGAAAATCGAAGATTTGGTTACCACAAACGGCGGTGTTGTTGAAAAGACAGACCGTTGGGGATTGAAGAAATTACAGTACCCCATTAACTACAAATCAGAAGGTTTTTACGTATTGATGACGTTTGAAGCAGCAAAAACGCTTGTTGTTGAAATTAAACGTATCATCGGTATAACAGACGGTATCATCAGAAGATTGATAACCAAGATTTAATTTTAGGAGAAATTTTATGAACAAAGTTATCTTGATTGGTAATTTAACCCGTGACCCTGAACTTTCGGAAACCCCAAGCGGAGTAGCCGTATGCAGATTTGCAATAGCAGTTTCAAGGGATTACGCCAGTGCAGACGGCAATCGTGAGACGGATTTTTTCAATATCACCGTTTGGCGTGGCAGAGCGGAAAATTGCGGTAAATATTTAAAAAAAGGTAACAAAGTTGCAGTTATCGGCAGTTTACAAAACCGTTCTTATGAAGATAAAGACGGTATTAAGAGAAACGTAACTGACATAGTTGCAAGCGAAGTTGAATTCTTAACGCCTAAGGGTGCTATTAGCGAAGGGGACGATATGCCCGTTGTATCCGCTAAGCGTGAACGCCCTCAGTTAGAAGCTATTGACGACAATCAGCTTCCGTTCTAAGAATTCGTTAGGATAATTAAAGGAGTATAATCATGGAAGAAAATACCAACGTAACCCAGGCTCCCGCAGAAGCAGCGGCTCAGCCCAAAGAAGGGAAAAAATTCATTAAAAGAATTCCCCGCAAAAAGGTTTGCGCTTTCTGTCAGAACAAGACTGACGTTATTGATTACAAAGATATCAATACTTTGAAGAAGTACATTACCGAAGGCGGAAAAATTCTCCCCAGACGTATGACTGGCGTATGTGCAAAGCACCAACGTGTTTTGGCAAAAGCTATCAAACGTGCAAGATTGGTTGACTTGTTGCCTTTCAAGGGTGAATAATTTAATAATTACGCGAAAATTCATGCGTAGTTATATAATGTTTAAAAGTATAAAGAGCAATGAAAAGTTGCTCTTTATTTTTTTCATTTTTGCCATACAATTAAGTTTTATCGCATAAATAAAAATTTAAAAAAATCTTTTTTTTGTTATGAAAAATGCTTGACATCGATTTTTATAAGTGCTAAACTTAGTGTAACTTAATAAGATTAAAGGCTATGACGAAGACGGATTCTATTAAACGTTTTTTACAGAGAGTCGGGGGCGGTGCAATCCCGATAAAAACCGATAGTTATCTTATCACTTCTGAGCTGAAAGTCCCAAAAGATTATTTCTTAGTAGGCGCTTTCCGTGATTGCTGCGTAAATGCATAAGAATTGATGGATTCTGAGGGGCAGTTGTAACTGCAATTTGAGTGGTACCGCGAGTATATTATACCCGTCTCAAAGCAAAAGCTTTGGGGCGGTTTTTATTTAGAAAAAATAAATTATATATAGATTTTTTAAGGAGGTTACACCATGAACACAAACAACACTTTAAATCAGTTATCGGAAGTCGCAACTAGAATTAAGGAGTTGCGCGAAATTATGGGCTTTTCCACGGCTTCGATGGCTAAGAAAACAGACGTAGAAGAAGATAAGTACGTTACTTATGAGAGCGGAAAAGTAGATATTCCTTTTTCATTTATACACAAATGCGCTTTGGCGCTTAAAGTTGATATGACTGACCTTTTAGAAGGTAGTTCTGCTAAGCTTTCTACTTATACTGTAACTAGAAAAGGTCAAGGTCAAGGCACTGCAAAAGAAGACGGTATCGATATTTCAAACCTTGCACCCAAGTTTAAAGATAAACTTGCAGAGCCATATTACGTTACTTATGAGTATTCTCAGTCTCAACAAAATAAACCTATCCACCTAACCACGCACAGCGGTCAAGAATTCGACCTTGTTTTAAGCGGTAAACTTAAAGTTCAGGTCGGCGACCACGTTGAAGTATTAGGCGAGGGCGATAGCATTTACTACAACTCTTCAATGCCACACGGTATGATTGCCGTTGATGGTAAAGATTGTACTTTCGTAGCAGTAGTTATGTCGGGCGATAATTCTAACGAAACGGTTGTTAGAAAAAGCGTTATGGCGGCTAAAAAGTCTGAAAACCTTGTGTGTGAAAAATTTGTTGAAACGGTTGAAGATTCTGATGGCAAACTTCAATCAATTAAGTTTAAAAATACCGATACGTTCAACTTTGGCTTTGATATCGTTGATGGTATCGCTGAAAAATATCCTGAAAAACTTGCAATGTTGCACCTTGATAAGTTTAAGAACGAACGCCGTTTTACCTTTAAGGATATAAAGCGTGCATCAAATCAAGTCGCAAACTACTTTACTTCACTTGGAATAAAGCGTGGGGATAAGGTTATGCTTGTGTTAAAACGCCATTATCAATTCTGGTTTTGTATGGTCGCTCTTCATAAACTTGGCGCAGTTGCAATCCCTGCAACCAACCAACTTAAAGAACACGACTTTGAATATAGGTACAATTCCGCAGGCGTAAAAGCAATAGTATGTACTGCCGACGGTGATACTTATAAGTTTGCACAAAGTGCCGCTCAAAAATGTCCTGTGGTTGAAAAACTCGTTATGGTTGGCGGTGCAAAAGAAGGCTGGCGCGACTTTGATAAAGAATACTCTTTATTCTCAGGAAAATTTGAACGTGAAGAAAATGCTTCGGCAGGTGACGAAACTGCACTTATGTTCTTTACTTCGGGAACGACGGGCAATCCCAAAATGGCAGCGCATAAACACACTTACGCTTTGGGACATTTCTTAACCGCAAAATATTGGCACTGTTGTGAAAGAGACGGCTTGCATCTTACCATTTCTGATACCGGTTGGGGTAAATCGCTTTGGGGAAAACTTTACGGTCAATGGCTTTGTGAAGGCGCAGTTTTCGTTTATGACTTTGATAAATTTGACGAAAACGATATACTTCCTATGTTTGCAAAATACAACATCACTACTTTCTGTGCTCCACCCACTATGCTGCGTATGTTAATCCGTGGCGACCTTTCTAAGTTTGACCTTTCGTCAATTCACCACATGACTACCGCAGGCGAAGCACTCAATCCCGAAGTATTCAATCAATTCAAAGCTGCAACGGGATTAGAAATAATGGAAGGGTTCGGTCAAACCGAAACCACTCTTGCAATAGCAAACCTATACGGCACAACGCCTAAAATCGGCGCAATGGGTAAAGCAAATCCGCAGTACGACGTTGACATCGTAGATGCTGACGGCAAGACTGTTGCCCCTGGTGAAGTTGGCGAAATAGTTATCCACACCGATAAGGAAGTTCCTTGTGGGTTGTTTAGAGAATATTATCGTGATGCTGAAAAGACAAGCGAAGCTTGGCACGACGGCTTATACCATACGGGCGATACTGCTTGGCGTGATGAAGACGGCTATTTTTGGTACGTTGGTCGTGTTGACGACGTTATTAAGTCAAGTGGATACCGTATCGGACCATTTGAAATTGAAAGTGTAATAATGGAACTTCCATACGTTTTAGAGTGCGGTGTTTCAGCAGTTCCCGACGAAGTTCGTGGTCAAGTGGTTAAAGCAAGTATCGTTTTAACTAAGGGCACAGTGGGTACCGAAGAATTGAAGAAAGAAATCCAAAAGTACGTTAAAGACCATACCGCACCTTATAAGTACCCAAGAGTAGTTGTTTTCCGTGACGAATTGCCTAAAACGATAAGCGGAAAAATCCAAAGAAATAAGTTATAAACTTCGCATTTCTGCGTTACTGCTTAGCGTTTTGATTTCGACAACCAGGCGGTTAGTCTCACCCAAAACGCTTTGCGAGCCTTGAACTGCTCGTTTCTAACTCATTTCTCATCCTTAAACCAAAATAAAAACACCCCTTAAAGAGTAAGGGGTAGGGGGATATGAGGAGTTTGTGAAAGAGATAGTTAAGGGAAAACGACTTCGGAAAAGAGTTGTCCCTTAACATAAAAAGAAAATACAAAAACCTTAAATCAAACTAAGTAGGGTTCGAGCGTTACGCTTGTGAAATGAAAAAGTTTTTTAGAGAGAATATAGGGCTATAAGGAGTTATTAATGATTTCAATTCAATTTGGGGATTTAATCCCACAACCTATTCCGTTGTGGCAAATTTGGACCACGGTTGGAATTTATTTGGGCGTAATGCTTGCCTTTTACGTTTTGCGTTCAATCGGTGTATATGTTCTTGCAAAAAGACAAGGGATAAAATGCAAAGTGCTTGCGTGGATACCTTGCTTATGGTTTTACGTTGTTTGTAAACTAGTCGGAAAGTCAAGGTTTTTTGGTAAACCCATTGAAAACCTTGCGCTTTTATTCGTAATAATATTTTCATTATCGCAATTGTTTGGGTTCGTTCAAAGTTTTTTAGTGAACTTTCCGCTTGTAGGCAATTTTTTGCAAGGCAGAGAAATACTTTTTGCACAGTCAGGGCTTGACCTTGAAGCACAAGGATTTTTTGAGTATTCAAGTGGTATGTACGTTACGAATGACTTCGTTAATCCTTACGGAATGGGCGGTATTCAAACGGTAAACTTAATTTTATCAATAATCGGTTACGTTTCAATGTTTGTTGACCTTGCCGAAATAGTGATAACCATATCCGTTTACTTTGCATTGTTTAGAAAGTTCTGGCCACAACATCACGTTTTGGCATCGCTTTTAACAATATTCTTAGGACTTTTTGCTCCGTTTGTATTCGTTATAAGGAAAAAAGAACCCGTAAACTATATGGAATATTTGCGTTCAAGGTATAACTATAATCCTTATTCAAATCCATACGGCAATCCTTATAATAATCCAAACTCATATAACAATCCGTACAATAACGGACAAAGCGCTCCAAAGCGACCCGAACACCCCTTTTCTGAGTTTGCAGAAAAAGATGAAGTTGACCCGGGCAATCCGTTTAGTGAATTTTCAGACAAGGACAACAAAGGTAATTAATTAAAATGAAATCGGAAAATATCGCTGCAATATCAACTGCACTTTCAGCAAGCGGTGTTGCAGTAATAAGAATAAGTGGGGACTCTCCACTTAAAATAGCAAAAGAAATGTTCAACCCCGTAGGCAAAGTCGGGGTTGAAGACTTTGAGCCGTATAAAATGTACGTCGGTGAAATTGTTGCCGATGGTTTTACCGACTTCGGTCTTTGCGTATACTTTAAAGGACCTAAAAGTTTTACGGGCGAAGATATAGTTGAATTTCACTCTCACGGTGGCGTGGCAATTACCAAGGGCATACTTAAAAAAATATTATCCTTAGGTGCAAGGCTTGCTACCAACGGTGAATTCACCAAGCGTGCTTTTTTAAACGGCAAACTGTCTCTATCGTCTGCCGAAGGACTTATTGATATGATTAACAGTGAGTCTGTTGCCGGCGTTAAGGCAGGGTACTATCTATACCGTGAAAAACTTACCGATGAAATTACCACGCTTCAAGATATGATTACCGATGCTCTTTCGCAAATAGACGTTGATATGGACTTCCCCGAAGAAGACTTAGAAGCAACTTCTACTAATGCCGTGGAACAAACTTTAAGATACGTTATCGAAAAAATTGACAATCTTTTATCAACTTATCGTCTTGGCAGAACGCTTAAAGACGGCGTTAGCGTAGGTATTGTCGGTAAACCTAACACGGGCAAAAGTTCAATTTTGAACGCTTTATTAAATTATGATAAAGCAATCGTATCCGACGTTGCAGGCACTACCCGTGACGTTGTTGAAGGCGCAATAGATATTAACGGCGTGCGTTTCAACTTTTCCGATACCGCAGGTATTAGAGATAGCGAAGATAAGATTGAAGAACTTGGCGTGTCTCTATCAAGGCGTGTTCTTGACCAAAGCGACGTGCTTTTATTCGTAATGGATGCAAGTAATATTACCGATGACGACAACGCTCTATATCAAGCGATAAAAGATAAAAACGTTATAGTTGCCGTCAATAAAATAGATAAAAGCGATTATACCGACGACCGTGCCGACGTTTACGTTTCAGCACTTAAAAAACACAATATCGAACAGTTAAAGCGTTTGCTTTACGATAAAACCGTTGGTGGTGGACTTGATTTGAACGGTGACTTTTTGTGCGAAGAAAGGCATTATTTTGCGCTCAAAAAAGCCAAAGAAAAACTTGTCAACGCACTATCTGCCGTTGGCGTTGTAACTCTTGATATTCTTTCTATCGACGTTAAGGACGGTTGGGATGCTCTCGGTGAGATTTCGGGTAAAACAGCAACCGAAGAGATAATAAATAACATTTTTTCTAAATTCTGCGTCGGAAAATAAGGCGTTATAAACATCGTGTGGCGTCGTTTACTGCCTTGCGGAAAAGACTTCGATGAACAGACGTTCTATCTCATCCTTTTCCGCAGTCGAGCCTAGCCACACTCGTTTCTAACCCCTTATTTAAGTGATTATAAACATCGCATTTCTGCGTTACTGCTTAGTGTTTTGACTTCGACAACCAGACGGTTAGTCTCACCCAAAACACTTCGCGAGCCTTGTCTTGCTCGTTTCTAACCCCTTATTAATAGAACATCAACATAAACCTAAAACCAAAAAATACCCCTTAAAGAGTAAGGGGCAAGGGGATATGAGGAGTTTGTGAAAGGGATAGTTAAGGGAAAACGACTTCGGAAAAGAGTTGTCCCTTAACATAAAAGAAAATACAATTAAAAAA
>JAGASB010000248.1 GCA_017621955.1 Clostridia bacterium
CACTTACCTAAAAGCTTTCACGGTACAGGCGACATTTTCGCAAGTTCACTTTGTGGCGCTTTAACACTCGGAAAAGACATAAAAAAATCCTTACAAATAGCAGTTGATTTTACCGTTCAATGTATTGAAAATACAATGGATAATCCATCGCATAACTGGTATGGTGTTGAGTTTGAAACTGCCCTACCTTACTTAATTAATATGATTAAATAAAAAAAACCTCTTTTGCAAGTTTGCAAAAGAGGTTTTTAACATTTTATTAAAGTTTAACGAAAAATTCGGGGCGATGGAAGGTATTTGAACAAGCAGGTTGCCAAGCAAACAAGTTTTTATCAGAAATTCCACCTTCTGTTTCTATTCTAAAAGCATTGAATAAAATGCCCTTTTCTTTATCGTAACCGATTTTATCTAGCGGAACAGTAAACTTACACTTATAGTCATCGCCACAAATTTCTACTTCTGATACTACAAAGCATTCGTCAATAGGGTCAAGAATTAAGTCGCCGTTACCATTGTTTGTGATTTTCATTAAAAATACACAGTTGTTAGGCGCAACTTCTATTTCAAAATAATGTTTAAAACTGCCGTCCGTACAAATAAACGCTTCGCATACGTCACCGTCAAAAATATCACTGTTATATGTTTGCCCTGCACTATAAAACTTAGAATTTTTACAATAAAAATCAAAAGTTAAATGTGTATCTGTAAGCGTTACTGTGACGTCTGTTTCAAATTTTGCCGGGTCGCCTGTTCTATAATTTCTTAATTTCTTCGATATTGTCATATTTTTTCCTTTATTTTGTAATCGTTACTTTATTAAGCGCTCTTGGACTATCGGGATTATTACCTATACCACAAGAAATTTTACAAGCAAACATTTGCGCAAACAATGCAAATGCAAACATACAAACTTCTTCTGAAACGCTGAACTTGATAAGTGCATCGTTGCACCTTGCAAACTTGCCCGTAAGCAATACGTCGTTCGTAACTAATAACACGGGCGCTTTAAGTGAAAGCATCTTTTCAACGCATTTAATTTGGTCGGTGCGGACTAGATTTTTCATTTCACTATCCCCCGTATTCTCTGCGCAAAAGATAATAACCGGCGTATTCTCGTTTACCATAGCCATTGGACCGTGATAGAAATCACTTCCCGCATAGCCTTTCATTTGAATATAGCAAGTTTCTTGTAGTTTAAGCGACGCTTCAAGTGCAATAGGATACGTTACACCTCTTGAAAGGACAAATCCACTTTGCATATCCTTAAATTTATCAGCATACTTAGTGGTAAGCACGTCAATTTGCGGAATAACTTTCTCAATCTCCGTCCTTAAATTTTTAAGCATCATCAAATCTTCTATATGACCTGACAGTTCAGCTGCAAGCCACAACAAAACAAAAAGTTGTGCACTAAACGTTTTTGTAGCAGCAACACTACTTTCAAGCCCTGCATTACAGTACAAATGATACTTTGCTTCTTTTGCCATAGGACTTTCTTTATCGTTTGTTACGGCTATCGTAATAGCGCCTTGTTCGTTACCCTTTTTTATAACTTCAAGCACGTCCGCCGCTTTACCACTTTGGCTAC
>JAGASB010000249.1 GCA_017621955.1 Clostridia bacterium
CAGATGAAGATATGATTAATTGGATGCAGAAAATTTTGATAATCTTACTAGTATGTATCGGTATAAGTTCAATATTTATATTGTCTAAAGATTCAGATGCGGCAAAACTAACTGCGACGGGCTTAAGTAATAATTATTGGTTTTTGATTGAGTATTCAACAGTATATGGATTGGCGGTAGCGTTTCCTTGTTTATTAGTTTGGGTAAAAAAATCCAAGAGAAAAACAAGAAAAATTGTTTTTATATGTTTGATGGCACTTTGTTTATTTATGGCCTCATTTTTAATCGCACTTATTGCAATAATATTAGGTATTATTAGTTATATATTTTTAAATTTTAAAGATAAATTGATTCGGTATGGACTTCTATTTATATTTGTTGGGATATTAGTATATATCTTTGTTTCCGGTAAACTAGAAAACTTTCTATTGCAGTTAGCCTCTATGATTCCGGTAGAGAATATTAGTTTGCGATTAGAGGAATTAGTTGAATTTTTTCAAACGGGAGATACAGAGGGTGGGTCTGTGAGCCGTTTGCAAATGTATTCTAATTCAATTAAAGGCTGGTTAAGACATCCGATATTTGGGAATATCTTGTTTAATAATGATGTTATATTGTCAGGACATTCTACCAATTTAGATCTTTTAAATGCTTGCGGAATAATTCTTTTTGTTCCATATATAATGTTCGTCATAAATATTTTTAGGTTTAATAGATACAAAGAAACGAAAAAGAAATCTGCGGTAATTGCCTCGTTTATTTCCTTTCTTTTTATTTCTACGTGTAATCCTGTCTTTAGTTCACCTGCGATTTTTGTTTTTTATATTTTAGGACCGACTATATTTATAGGCAAAACGAATCTAAAGGAGAGAAAGATATGCGAACCATTGAAATAAATATGTATTTGAATGGTGCACGGGAAAAATAACGTTCCAAATAGCTAAAAGGGCAAGGGAAGCTAGAAATATCGGTTATACTTATTTACCGATCCCAAGTTATTAATAGGCTGTATTTATTTTATTTGTAATTTACAATTTTGGTTAGAGCCTATTCTAAGAGGGGTTCCGTGGTTTTTCGCTTCCTACTGCTTTATTGACGGCGCTGTATCGCATTTACTTAGTCAAGAAAAAAGATGCTCAAGGAAAATCAAGCGTTCGTAATTGAATGTTGGACAACGTACTCAACGGTGTACGATATTATGAAGTAGGAGTTTTTATATGCGCGTAGCAATGATGAATATGATTCCTTATGGGAGCACGGGTAAAATTATGTTGCAACTTGCCACTTTGGCGAGGAATAGCGGTGGAGAGGTAAAAACCTATTCCACAATACCTTATGATAGAAGAGATAAACATGTTGTATTGGATTTAGAAAATCATTATCAATGGGGAAGTATTGCAGAAAATAAACGACACTATTATTTGGGTAGTCTTTTGGATAGAAATGGTTGTTTTTCACGCGTAGGGACTAAGCAGTTAATAAAAAATCTGAAAGAGTTTTCCCCTAACGTTGTTCACCTGCATAATCTGCATAAGTATTGCATTAATCTTCCAATGCTATTTCAATACTTAAAAGAAAGTAAAGTAAAAGTGGTTTGGACGTTGCACGATTGTTGGACGTTTACGGGGCATTGTCCACATTTTGATATGATTGGCTGTGAAAAATGGAAAACGGGATGTTATCAATGCTCGCAATACAAAGCATATCCTAAAAGTTATATAGACCGTTCTAAATCCATGTATCAGAAGAAAAAGAAGTGGTTTACAGGCATACAGGATATGACTTTGGTCACGCCGTCTCAATGGCTTGCCGATTTAGTCAAACAATCTTTCTTGAAAGACTATCCTATTAAAGTAATCCATAACGGAATTGATTTGTCCATTTTTAAACCAACAAAGAGTGGCTTTAGGGAAAAATACAACTTACAAGATAAGTTTATTTTATTAGGCGTTTCATTCGGTTGGGGAAAAAGAAAAGGGCTGGACGTATTTATTGAACTGTCTAAAC
>JAGASB010000250.1 GCA_017621955.1 Clostridia bacterium
AAACGTTCGGTTGCGGTAGCGCAATCGCGTCAAGCTCGATGGCGACGGAACTTATTAAGGAAAAACCTGTATCCGAGGCTTTAACGTTGACGAACAAGGCGGTAGCCGAAGCGTTGGACGGACTTCCCGCGCATAAGTTGCATTGTTCCGTTTTGGCGGAAGAAGCGATTAAAAAGGCGATTCAGGATTATTACGAGAAAAACGGGATAGAATACGACAAAAAGCAATTTCCAAATTGTGAAAATTGTAGTCATTGTTCCGCGCGCCCCGTATAATTTATTGTTTTTTTTACGCAAAAGTGATATAATTAAAAAAATACGATAAAAGACTGAAGCGGAATTATGAAGATCATTGATTTATTAACCGAAAACAAATTAACGCTTTCGTTTGAGGTGTTTCCACCCAAAACCGATAGCGTTTTTGATAGCGTAAAGCACGCAACGGAAGAAATAGCAAAACTAAAACCTGCGTTTATGAGTGTGACTTACGGCGCGGGCGGCGGAACGAGTAAATATACGTTAGATATTGCAAAAAACATTTTAAAAGAGTATGGTGTGCCGACGTTGGCGCACCTTACTTGTGTTTCTTCAACGAAGCAAACGGTAAAAGAACGAATAGCGGATATTAGAAAATCAGGAATAAAAAACGTAATGGCGCTCCGTGGCGATATTCCCAAAGACATAGAAAATCAAGATAGAAACGGTTGGGATTATAAATACGCAATCGATTTAGTTCGAGAACTTAAAGAAGATAATCCTGATTTGTGTATAGGCGGTGCGTGCTATCCGGAAATTCACCCGGAGAGCGCAAATCAGAAAGAAGACATAAAACACTTAAAAGAAAAAGTGGAAGCGGGCTGTGATTTTTTAACGACGCAGATGTTTTTTGATAATAATCTCTTATATAACTTCTTATATAAAATTCGTGAAGCGGGAATTACAGTTCCTGTTATGCCGGGGATTATGCCCATCACCAACGCGAATCAAGTAGAGCGAGCAATCAAACTTTCGGGCTCGTTTATGCCCCAACGTTTTAAGAGTTTGGTTGATAAGTTTGGAACTTCCCCCGACGCGATGAAACAAGCAGGTATCATTTATGCAACCGACCAAATCATAGACCTTTTTGCAAACGGGATCAAGAACGTTCACGTTTACTCAATGAACAAACCCGACATCGCTGAAAAGATACTGAATAATCTTTCGGATATTCTTAACTGATATGCCAAACGTTGTTTACGTAAAAAATTATACTCCGCCAAAAATAAACGTAAAAGAAGTTTTGCGGTATGCAGGGGTAAAGGGAGAAATACCCGAAATAAGCGCAATTGTCGACGAGTGCGTAAAAGAGTTGGAAGGCAAATTAAATTATAAAGTGTGTTATAGTGAATATCCCGTAAAAATTACAGGGAATGAAATAGATTTGTCTTTTGCTTCGGTGAACTCAAAAAATTTGGCTAAAAATCTTAAGAATTGTAAAACGTATATCCTTTTTTGCGCCACGGTTGGTATAGCGATGGATAGACTTATTGCAAAATATAGCGTGCTATCCCCTACAAAAGCGCTTATTTTTCAAGCGCTTGGCGCCGAGCGGATAGAAAGCCTTTGCGACTTGTTTAATAAGGAAATTCAGGAAAAATACAAACACACAAGACCGCGGTTTTCTCCCGGATACGGCGATTTAAAGGTGGAACTTCAACGTGAAATTTTCGCTGCGCTTAACTGCTCTAAAAACATAGGCGTAACCTTAAACGAAAGTCTTTTAATGTCTCCGTCAAAGTCGGTTACCGCTATTATAGGTGTGTGCGAAGAGAATGCACGTGAAGAAAAACAAAGTTGTTTTAACTGCGAAAAAAGAAATTGTGCATTTAGGAAGTAAATATGTTTATAAAAGATTATCTTAAAGACAATTTAATATTCCTTGACGGCGGTATGGGCACGCTTTTACAAGAAAACGGCTTAAAAGCGGGTGAACTTCCTGAACGTTGGAACGTAACCCATGCGGACGTAATAAATAAAATTCATAAAGAGTATTTTGATGCAGGTAGCAACGTCGTTGCTACGAATACTTTTGGCGCAAATATCCTGAAATTTTCCGAAGAAGAACTTGAAGAAATTATCAAGTGCGCTGTTTCTAATGCTAAAAACGCAAAAGAGCAGTCTAATGGAAGCCAAGAAAAATGGATAGCGTTAGATATAGGTCCTACGGGTAGAATGTTAAAACCTTACGGCGATCTTGATTTTGAAGATGCCGTCAAAGTGTTTTCAAAAACGGTAAAACTCGGCGTTAAATACGGTGTTGATTTGGTGTTCATAGAAACTATGAACGACAGTTACGAAACTAAAGCGGCGGTTTTGGCAGCAAAAGAAAACTGCGATTTGCCTGTTTTCGTCTCCAACGCATACGGTGAAGACGGTACTCTTATGACGGGCGCAAAGCCCAAAGCAATGGTTGCTATGCTTGAAAGTTTAGGCGTAGATGCAATAGGTGTAAACTGTTCGTTCGGTCCTAAAAAACTTGCACCCGTTGTGGAAGAATACCTTAAATATTCGTCCATTCCCGTTCTTTTAGAGCCAAACGCAGGGATCCCTAAAGTAGTTGACGGAAAGACCGTTTACGACGTTTTATCTGAAGAGTTTTCTTCTGATGTTAGCACGCTTATTAAAAAGGGCGTTCGTATTGCAGGTGGTTGCTGTGGCACTACACCCGATTATATTAAAGCGCTCGTAGAAAAAGTCAAAGGTCAAGTACCCGTTCAAATAGAAAAGAAAAACTTTTCGATGGTTTCATCCTATACTCACGCAGTTGAATTTGACGCTGAACCTATTTTAATAGGCGAAAGAATAAACCCGACGGGGAAGAAAAAGTTTAAAGAAGCCTTAAAGACAAACGATATAGACTATATATTAAAAGAAGGCGTTTCTCAACAAGAAAAGGGCGTGCATATTTTAGACGTCAACGTAGGACTTCCCGAAATTGACGAAATTAAAATGTTAACAACCGCCGTAAAAGAACTGCAAGCCATTATAGATTTGCCTTTGCAAATTGATACGTCTAATATTTTAGCAATGGAAAATGCTTTGCGAGTTTATAACGGCAAAGCGATGGTAAATTCCGTTAACGGTAAAAAGGAAAGTATGGAAGCCGTTTTTCCACTCGTAAAAAAATACGGCGGATTAGTGGTTTGCTTAACGCTTGATGAAAACGGTATTCCCGAAAAAGCCGAAGATAGACTCAAAATCGCTAAAAAGATTTTAGAAAAAGCGAAAGAGTACGATATAGATAAAAAAGACCTGATTTTCGACCCGTTGGCACTTACGATAAGCGCAGATAAAAATGAGGGATTAGAAACGCTTAAAGCAGTAAAATTAATTAAAGAGAAATTGGGTGCACACACTTCTCTCGGCGTTTCTAACGTTTCGTTTGGGCTACCTGAAAGAGATATTATAAACGGCAACTTTTTTACTCTTGCTCTTTATAACGGTTTATCGGCAGGTATAATTAACCCCTATTCAAACGAAATTATGAAAGTGTATCACGCATTTCGTGCGATTAACGGACTTGACGATAATTTTGAAAAGTATATTAAATTTACTGAAAACTTACCAAGACAAACGACAGTTGCGGTAGATACGACTACCAAAACGACGGATAGCATAGAACATAAATCCGAACTGCAAAAGGCAATAATTCAAGGTCTTAAAGAGCAGGCTAGTGTAATTACTAAAGAATTATTATTAACTGAAAAATCACTTAATATCGTTCAAAACGAAATTATCCCTGCACTTAATACCGTTGGCGTTGGCTTTGAAAATAAAACGGTATATTTACCGCAACTTTTAATGAGTGCAGAAGCGTCGAAGTCGGCGTTCGAGCGTATAAAAGAAAGTATGAGTGGCGAAAAAACGGCAAATAAATGCACTTTCGTTATTGCAACGGTAAAGGGCGATATTCACGATATAGGTAAAAATATAGTTAAACTGCTTTTGGAAAATTACGGATTTAACGTGTATGATTTAGGTCGCGACGTTTCGCCCGAAGAAGTGGCTAAGAAAACTATAGAATTAAAAGCACCGATAGTAGGACTTTCTGCACTTATGACGACTACCGTTCCCGCAATGGAACAAACGATAAAACTATTAAGAAAAAAAGCGCCTTGGTGCAAAATCGTGGTTGGCGGCGCAGTGCTTAACAAAGAGTATGCGGATATGATAGGCGCTGATAAGTATGCAAAAGACGCTATGGAAACGGTAAGATACGCCGAAGAAATAAATAACAGTTTATAAAGAATAACAACTAAATATAGCAATGCGAGTTGTGTTAATTCACAGAGAGTAGGGAAAGTGCGGTGAAAATCCGTCGCAACAGTCATTACGGTTAAAGTCCGATAGCCTACCCGTTGCTACAAGCGTTATCATCTCGGGCAATGGAGAACGTGATAGCGTAATTTAATCGTGCCCGAGTGGCGCTTTTTTTATTTATAGGAGAAAAAATATGAAAAAATTTACAACGCTTTTATTTGCGCTTTTACTATGTTTTATATCGGCTTTTTCAGTCGCTTGTAAAAATGGCGAAACTACAGCAAGAATTGAGTCTGTAACTGAAACACAAATTGTTATGTCCATTGAAGAAACTGACGGCAAAGCCACCGCTTTTGACGCACTTAAATCATTGAGAAATCAAGATATAATTTCTTTTGATTATGTCGAAAGTTCTTACGGGGCATATATTACGTCAATCAACGGTAAAGCTGAATACGTGATAGAATCTACGTTAACTTCAAGTAAAGGCTACTCGTGGAAGTTATACACGTCGGATTTACAAAATGCCTACGAAGAAAAGACCGTAGAAGTAAGCGGAACAACTTGTGGAGAATCGGCTTTCGGTGCAAGTTCGCTAACGGTAAAGACCGATAAATTATACGTTTGGGTTTTTGAATATTACGAATATACGTGGTAAAAAATGAAAGATAAAGAATTGCTACAGTCAAAAACTAAAAAAAAGAGTATTTGGTCGGCAAAAGAGTGTGCTAATATAGCCGTTTTCGTAGCCATACTTATCGCCGTACAGTTTGCTTTATCTTTCGTGCCGGGCGTTGAATTAGTAACCGTTTTATTCGTTACGTATTCTTTTGTTATGGGAACAAAACGTGGAATAATTTCTGCTTTTGCTTTTACGGTTTTAAGGCAATTGGTTTTCGGATTTGCGCCAACGGTACTTATTCTTTATCTTATTTATTTCCCACTATTAACGTTTATTTTCGGGGTTTTAGGTAGTAAAATAAAGAATCCGTTGAAGGTTTTGCCACTTATCGTTTTAGTTGCTTGCGTGTGTACGGCTATGTTTACTATGTTAGATAATTTAATCACTCCTATTTGGTACGGGTACGGGCAAAAATCTGCAAAGCTCTATTTTATGGCGTCTATTCCGTTTATGATACCACAAGTAATTTGCTCTCTAATTTCAGTATCAGTTTTGTTCTATCCACTATATAAGGTGTTTATAGCATTTAGGCAATCGTATCTCATGATTTGTAATTAAATATTTCAATAGGTACTCATTAATTATATTTGACAAAGAAACTTAAAAAAGTGACGTGAGATTTATAGCAATCTACGACCAAATGGATACGGAAACAAACCCTGACGATGATATTATCCCGTTTAAGAATATCCTAAACGAAATGTATGCAAAGGATTGTAGCAAAAAAGTTCGTGCAGTAGTAAGAGCAAAAGGTAACGCAGGAAAACATATATCCTATCTTCCGCCTTTGGGCTATATGAAAGACCCCGAAGATAAGGAAAAATGGATTGTAGAGCATATCGGCGCTTCTATCGTTAAAGAGATATTTGCCCTTTGCCTTAAAGGATACGGACCTACGCAAATCGCAAGAATTTTAACCGAACGTGGAATTGATACACCCGTAGTTCACTTTCATAAGTACAAGCTACCAACGGCGTTGAAATTAAGAGAAGATTCCGATGTTTGGAACGCAAAAACGATAGCAGGAATACTTGAAAATATGGAGTATTTAGGACACACGGTTAATTTTAGGTACTACAAAAAGTCGTATAAATCAAAGAAGAAATATGAAAATCCAAAAGATAAATGGGTAATCTTTGAAAATACACAAGAAGCAATCATAGACCAAGAAACTTTTGATACTGTCCAAAGAATCCGAGATGGACGAAGGAGACCTACTGAAATGGGAGAAATGAATATCCTATCAGGAATGTTCTATTGCGCCGACTGTGGAGAAAAAATGTATCTTTGTCGTTGTACTACTATGAATCAAAAAGAATACTTTAACTGTTCTACCTATCGCAAAAAAAAGAAGAAATATTGCACGTCCCACCAAATAACGGCGCACGCCGCTATGGCTCTAATAAAAAACGACATACAATATACCATTAAGTTTGCGACTGAGAATAAAGAAACTTTTATGAGTATTCTCAAAGAACAAGCAAAAGCGAAAAGTAAACGTGAGTTAGAATCGTTTATCGATGGTAAAGAGCAAGCAGAAAAGCGTATAAAAGCACTTGATAAAATTATCCAAAACCTTTATGAAGATAAGGTTGTAGGAAAAATCTCCGAAGAGCGCTATATGAAAATGAGCGATAACTATGAAGCCGAACAAAAGGCGTTGACCGAAAGGCTTAACTACTTAAAGGCGGAAATAGAAAAAGCCAAAACCCAATATGACAACATAAATAAGTTTATGGCTATCGTAAAAAGATATAGTGATTTTGAAGAGATAACACCTGAAATCTTACGTGCTTTCGTGGACAAGGTTATTATACACGAAAAAGTAAAGGTTGATGGACGTTACGTTCACACAATAGAAATTATTTATAACTTTGTCGAAGCCATAGATTTACCTGACTTCGATGCACATTTAAGAGAAGAAAACTAAATAGAATGAGAAAAGGCGTGGCATCACGCCACGCCTGACTCTCAAAGATAGCACCTACCGCAAAAATTCCCTATGGGAAGAGCGGTTAATAAATATTTTTTTCTTGCAGTATTTTTTACTCACGCAAAAAGAGAGAATGTGATTACATTTATAGACTGGTATTAATATGAAAAATCGAGTAAGTTACTATCTTGCTCGTTTTTTTTGACAAATGACTACAAAATACTTATAAAATCTTTTTATTATAATGTCAATAAAGATTGACAAACAATGCAATTATGTGTAAAATATAGGTGTATTGGAGGTGTGATATGCCAAAGCAAGAAACAATTATTTTACCTAAAACACAAGAAATACTTTCTACTATGGGTGAGCAAATTAAGCTTGCAAGATTACGTCGTCATTTGACGGCAGAACTTGTTGCTCAAAGAGCAGGGTTAAGCAGAGCCACTGTTATTGCAATTGAAAAAGGTAAACCGTCTGTTTCAATTGGCTCTTATGCAGCCGTTCTTCACGCATTAAATGACTTAGATAAGGATTTGTTGTTGATAGCTAGAGATGATGAATTGGGAAGAAAACTTCAAGACCTTGAATTACCCACAAGGGGTAGAGGAAGGAAGCGTAAGGGGGTATAATAATGTCTAAAACAATTTATGTGTATGAAAATTGGAAAGGTATTCAGCCGAACAAAATTGGTGAGTTATACGTAGATTTTATCAAAGGGAAAGAAGTCTTTTCATTTGCATATGATGATGAATGGTTGGAAAATACTTTTGAAGCACGTCTTTTGGATCCCGACTTGATGTTATATAACGGGCGACAATATGCTCCTATGGGGAAAGAGATGTTTGGCGTTTTTAGTGATTCTTCGCCAGATGGATGGGGTCGTTTATTAATGGATAGAAGAGAAAGTATTTTGGCGCGCGAAGAAAATAGGAAGCCAAGAAAATTGACACAAAGCGATTATTTGCTAGGAGTATATGATTTGTCAAGAATGGGCGCATTGCGCTTTAAGACGGATGAAGATGGGGACTTTTTATCAAATGATAAAACAATGGCAGCTCCGCCCTGGACGAGTTTGCGAACATTAGAAGAAGCATCGCTTAATTTTGAAGAAGATGAAACTGCGCTTGATAAGAAATGGTTAAAACAGCTTATCGGACCAGGTTCTTCGTTGGGTGGTGCAAGACCTAAAGCGTCCGTTGTAGACGTAGATGGTTCGTTATGGATTGCAAAATTTCCTTCAAAACGTGATACGTATAATATTGCAGCATGGGAAAAAGTCGTTCATGATTTGGCTAAAATGATAGGCTTAAACGTTCCCGAATCAAGAATTGAAGGCTTTTCAAAATACGGGGATACGTTCTTGGTAAAAAGATTTGATAGGGATGATGGTAAACGTATTCATTTTGCATCTGCTATGACAATGATAGGAAAGGTAGACGGGGAATCGTCGGAATCTAGTTACTTGGATTTAGTTGCATTTATTCGTGCAAACGGAGCAAGTCCAACTGAAGACTTGTTGGAACTTTGGAAACGTGTTGTGTTTAATATGTTGGTTTCCAACACGGATGACCATTTGAGAAATCACGGGTTTATTCTTGATGATAACGGTTGGCGACTTTCTCCGCTTTACGACGTTAACCCTGTTTCCAATGGTGAATATTTATCGTTAAACGTAACAGAGAACGATAGCCGTATTGATTTGAATTTGGCGATAGAAACGGCTAAATATTATGGTGTTTCTAATCAAAGGGCAAGAAAATATATAGAAGATGCGATGGGGATTGTTAATGAGAATTGGCATAAAATCGCAAAGCAATATGGTATTTCTAGAAGTTCAATTGAAGATATGAAGACTGCGTTTCTTGCAGAGTTTTAATTAAAGCAAAAAATCGGATGGGGTTATAGCTCACCCGAAAAAATTTCTTCTTTGAAATTTTTGAGGCACGTGTCATAATCGCTTGAAAAAATAGTTACTCATTATAACTATTGATTTCAAAGAAATATCAGAAATTAAAGATAATGCTTTCTTGAGTTGCTATAACGTAATGCACAATTGAAGATCGAGCGGGTATACAACTCGCTCGATTTTTTAATAAACAGGAAAAGAAATTTTAATATATCCACTCATTTGAAATTGACTTTATTTTTAAAAAGCCCTATAATATAAGCATACCACATTTTATTTATTATCATCAATACTCAAAATAGCGGTTTTTTGCCGTGAGAACACAACTTATCAAAAAGAATCACAAGGGGTATAATTTTGGTGGAATTATACCTTATCCGTTTACAATTTCCTTTGTGGTTTAGTTGTGGATGATAAATGAAGTGTGGTAGCTTACGAGAGGGTATATTCTGCGGATGCCGTCTCGAAAGGGGCGGCATTCTTTTATTGTTGATAATAAATTTGTTTGAGAGCAGTCAATTCAAATTGACATTTTATAGCAAAGCGGTTATAATAGATATGCTAAACTCAAAGACCTATGTATGTAGGCAATCTCTTATTTGAATATTGATGCGAGTTACGGATATAATTCTGGTAGGATTATATCTCTTATCGTGTTTATCAAATCCGTGACTTTATGTTCATTGGGAGATTGTAAACGAGTTTAGCAGCTTTACGAGAAAGGTATATTCTACGGGTGCCGTTCTCGAAAGAGGACGGCACTTTTGTATAAAGAAAAACCGTCAAACAAAAGTGTTTAACGGTTGTCGCTTCTACCAAGTAAATAGTCCACGGATACATCGAAGTAATCACAAAGAATATCCAGTATTTCAAACGAAGGTAATTGATTTTTATTAAGCCATCTTGAAATATAGCTTTTATCGAAGTGACATTCTTGACTCACGCGGTAATGAGATTCTTCGCGCTCAGAGCATAATAAACGAAAGCGTTCACTGAAATTGCTTGGATTGGATGAACTCTCAAAATCATTAATATCTGTTTCGCCTAATAAGTAAGGAATAGAAACAATAAAGTAATCCGCTAATTTGGCGACGGTTCTGGGCTTGGGAACAATCCCGTAATTTAATGCGTTAGCCAATGAACGGTAGTCAACGCCCATTTTGCGATGAAGTTCAGACCTTTTTGTTTCTTCTTCATCAATTAAGTCTTGTAATCGTTTTTGAAATTCAGTTGAAATCGCCATAATGCATCTCCCTTTAGTATGGTGTGTTAAAGCCAAAAGATACCATCTGGGAACATTATATAAAATTTTTTATCCGAAATAGTTATGCTAATGTATAAGCACACCTATTATATATAAAACAAGGAATGCGTTTATATGAGAGGATTTACAAAGAAATCACGAGAAGTTTGTTTTAATTTTACGGAAGACGAAAAATAGGATAGCAGGAGTCAGGGGAAAACTTTTCATGTTTTTCTCTGGCTCCTTATGTATAGTGAGGAGATAATGGAAGAAAAGGTTTGTTCTTTTTTTGGGCACCGAAAAATAGATGATTCGGTAGCGTTACGACAACGGATACAAAGCGAGATCGTTAATTTGATTGAGAACTATGGCGTTAACGTTTTTCTATTTGGCAGTAGAAGTGATTTTGATTCGCTTTGCCACGCGATTGTGACAGAGCTTAAAGAGAAATACCCGCATATACAAAGGCGGGCGTATACCTGTCGCAGTGAAACCTGCACTTTGGAAAAAGAACGTGCATATTGGGAAGGAATATATTCGTATTTTGAAAAACGCCCGGTTACGCTACTTGGAGTGGAAGAAGAGGTAGAGCATAAGAATAAATATACCGCAGGGAAAGCGCAATACGTTGAACGCAATCAAGCGATGATTAACGATAGCGATTTTTGCGTGTTTTATTATAATCCATATTATCAACCGCCGAGACGGAAATACTCCAAACGCTCGGTTGGGGATTATCAACCTAAAAGTGGGACGCAGCTTGCTTTTGATTATGCCAATCAAAGGAAGCGCGGAGGAAAAGACTTAAGAATTATTAACGTTTATGAGGAAGAAAATGAAAATTAAGAAGAGAATAACGGCCATTATAGCTGGGATATTTTTAGCCGGTTCTTTCGGTACTCTCAATACACAAATTGCCAGCGCTGGCCAAGACGATTTTATTATCCCTTATTATAACGGATATGTGGATGCGAGCGCAAGCATTGTATCCCAAAGTACCGTAATTGATATGAGTGGATATAACGGCGCAGGTGGAGTCGGTTTTGACGCAGGGATAATTGCTGCGACGTCGGAATATCAATTGAACGTGGAGCAAGATGGCGCTATTTTTTACTTACCCTATGCAGGCGTTGTTAAAGATTTGAATGAGATAAACGTGAAGGTGAACGGCTCTACCGTTACCCCCAAACGCATCTACGGGGATATGCCGTACTATTATGCTGGTTTAGGCGGCGATAAGGATACGATTTTGGAAGCAATTTCCAGCGCGAAGCCATCGGTTTTGGAAGGAACGGGGAAACTTTACACCTTTGAAACATCCGTAGCGCCATTAGAGTATTCCTTTGCAAAGACAGAAACGCAAACAGTGTTGCATAGCGGGTTAAATTGGAGTAGCTACGGGGCAGACGGATATTCCATTAAGTACAATACGAACACGAACGAAGAATATCCTTATAAACTGTTCGTGACGGACGGGGAATTACAAAACTTTACATCGAACGTGGGATATGAAATTACGGATATTTCTTATAAAGATTTTCTTGACTTCCACGTAGATGAGCTTATCGCTGAAATGGGGGAGGAATATAGGGAAATATTTTATAGTAATTTCAATCGGCAATTAGACGGGCAAGTGAAGGAAATGTATGATGTGTTTTATCATTACTCGGATTACGTCTTTGCGTTATTAAAAATTTCTTTGCCGGTTGGTACGGTGTCGATTGACGTCGGTACAAAAATAAAGCCAATGGTAAATGGGTTGTATAAACCGTATATTTACACGATAAGAACCGTGTCGGCATATCCACAAACCTGTTCGTATACCTTGACAATAATACCATCAGAAAAACTTCCGTATTTGGTAGAACAGAATATAGGATTGGATGATTTCTCGTACGCGTCAAGTAAGCAAATCGAGGACGGCTACTATATAATGAGTTCTGACAAGAAGCCCGATTACGCTCTTGATAATAACTCTAACAAAAATGATAAAGCGTGGATTTTATATTTAGGGCTCGGTTTAGGTGGAGTAATTTTGTTGGGGGCAGGTATTTATCTATTTGTAAGCTGGAGGAAATCAAAGTAGGGATGTACATAAGAGATTGGTTTATACGATGGCTTTTTGAATATGGGGATAGAAAAAAATATAAAGGTTTGCCGCGCGGTTGTTGGAACTGTGAGGTTTTAGGGCTTTGTCGTAGACCAAAGGAAGAAGGCTGGAAATGTTATGACGGGTGCATGCTTATCAATGCAGAACTCGCATACAAATATGAAGGCTTACCAAAGGGGTGTTGGCGATGTCAGTATTTAACAGAATGCCGCAGACCTAAAGAGGAAGGCTGGAAATGTTATAATGGTTGTAGAGTTATCAAAGAAAAGGAAGAAAAAGAAAGGAAACTTATAGAAAAGCAAGAAAAGAAAAAAACCAAGAAATAGAAGTAATTGTGTGATGGGCAGTGAATTATCCTGCCCTTTTTTTTGTTTTGTATTAAAATATTTATATAAATCTGCAATTATTATTAGGTTTTAACTTAAAACCACTTGCTTAAAACTGATTTATTTGCTATAATAAAAATATAGAGTATCAGTTGTTTGCGTAAGGCAAAAAGTTATCCGAGTTACATAGTGTCTGAAATTGTTTTTTCAGGCACTTTTTATTTTTAATACGGCCTAATAGTAGGCAACAAAGCGTTCATTACATCATCCGTAGTGGGCGCTTTTTTATATAGATACGGAGTGTAACGGCTCCATAATTTCTTTTTATCGGAAGCCGTTTGGTCTTCCGTAGATATATAAAAATTTATAAAGGAGGCAATCCGAAAATGAGATTGTATATAACGATTAAAACCACAACAAAAGATTTGGTGATTGACTATATCACAGTCAGATTAGCGTCTGGAAGAGTCGTATCAATTAATTACGATGAAAGTAATTATGAGTATGAAAATGGTTGCGTATATGCTCGATATCGCGGAATTCATTTTGGAGAAGGTGAAGAAGAACCTGCTTTATCAACTCTAACAGGTATGAAGGTATTATACGTTGGTGTATATTCTGCTACCGATAGACTTGTAACGTTTCGCTTTTTAGATATGACGTTTGATGACGATGGAAAAGCGAAAGTCTTTAATGACGCTTTTTATCGGAAACACATTAGAGCAAGTGGCTAAATC
>JAGASB010000251.1 GCA_017621955.1 Clostridia bacterium
GCTCCTATACCAATAATAAAAACTGCACCATACTTTTCGGCTACAATATTTTCCCTTTCTTTACCAGAAAGATTAGGATAAGCTTTTTGTAAATCTTCAGAAAAAACAAAGGTAATTTCTTCTGGCAAAATTGGACTTATTCTAGGATATCTATCGTAAATAAAAAACTCTGTACGTTTTATACAACGATATATTTTCCTTACCACATCCTTAAGATATTCCAAATTTCTATCCTGCTCTAAAATCGCTTGCTCCCAGTCCCACTGATCAACATACAAAGAATGAATATTATCCAATTCTTCGTCTGCACGAATTGCGTTCATATCAGTATATAAACCTTCACCTGCCTTAAAGCCGTACTTTGCAAGTGCCATACGTTTCCACTTTGCAAGTGATTGAACGATTTCTACTTCTTTTTTAAGCGTTAAAACGTCAAATTTAACAGCACGTTCATACCCGTTAAGGTTGTCGTTCAAACCTGACTCTGGCTGAACGAACAACGGTGCGGATACTCGTGTTAATTTTAACGCTTTTGCAAGCTCAACTTCAAACGTGTCCTTTATGAATTTTATAGCAATTTCCGTTTCTAACAGACTAAGCACGGATTTGTATTCCATAATTAATCAATAACTCCTTCATAGAGCGGATATTTTGCAATGAGTTTTTGTACTTCTATACGAACGGCTTCGTAAGCGTCTTCTTTCTTATTGATAATTTCAGTAATAAGTTCAGCAACTTTACGGCAGTCATCTTCCTTAAATCCACGGCTAGTAACAGCAGGCGTACCGATACGAACACCGCTTGTTACGAACGGTTTTTGCTTATCGAACGGAATTGCGTTCTTGTTTAAGGTGATGTTGACTTCGTCAAGCATACGTTCTAAATCTTTACCCGTAACGTCCTTATCTGATAAATCTAAAAGCATAAGGTGGTTGTCCGTTCCGCCTGAAACAAGTTTTACGCCAAGTTCTAAGAACCTTTCGCTCATTGCTTTTGCGTTAAGTTTTACTTGTTCCATATACGCTTTATATTCGGGTTTTAACGCTTCGCCAAAAGCGATTGCCTTTGCGGCAATAATGTGCATTAAAGGACCACCTTGCATGCCGGGGAATACTGCTTTATCAATGATTTTTGCATATTCTTCTTTACACAAAATCATACCGCCCCTTGGTCCTCTTAAAGTCTTATGCGTCGTCGTTGTTACAAAGTCTGCATAAGGTACGGGACTTGGGTGCAATCCTGTTGCTACAAGACCTGCAATGTGTGCGATGTCAACCATCATATAACAGCCAACTTTATCACAAATTTCACGAATTCTCTTAAAATCAATTATTCTTGGATATGCACTTGCACCACAAACGAAAATTTGCGGTTTAACTTCTAAAACTTGTGCTTCTAAATCATCATAGTCAATCGTGCCTGTTTCTTCTTTAACGCCGTAGCCAACAGAGTTAAAATATTTACCTGAAACGGTAACGGGACTACCGTGAGTTAAGTGTCCACCGTGTGCCAAACTCATACCCATAATGGTATCGCCTGGTTTTAACACTGCAAAGTATACTGCAAAGTTTGCGTTTGCACCACTGTGCGGTTGAACGTTTGCGTGGTCTGCACCAAATAGTTTTTTAGCACGTTCAATAGCAAGTTTTTCAACGATGTCTACACATTGGCAACCACCGTAATAACGGTGTTCGGGATAGCCTTCTGCATACTTGTTGGTAAGCACGCTACCTGCTGCTAATAATACGTTTTGAGATACTACGTTTTCACTTGCAATAAGTTCGATGTTGTCTCTTTGTCTTTTAAGTTCTGATGCAAGACCTTCGTAAACTTCGGGGTCTGCCA
>JAGASB010000252.1 GCA_017621955.1 Clostridia bacterium
AGGTCTTATGGCAAGGTCAAAGGGTGGAAAAATAGATTTACAAGTGCACAAATGCAATTTTATGTCAGTTGTTCCTAAAATGGAATTTGAAGATGGTAAATTTAAGTCGTTTGTAGTGATGCCAACTGTTGCCGGTTTTGATAGAGAGGGTAAAATGGCGGGGCTTCCGTATCACGCTAAGGGCGAAGAAAGTAACCAAATCTTTGACGTTTTAGTTAAACTTTCAAACGAATATGGAACTGAACTTGCGATGTTTGACGACATAATACAGTTAAAAATAAAATAATTAAATTTTTTGGTCTAGCGGTAGTTTGTGCTAGACCTTTTTATTTGTGACTTATAAATTTTTACGCTTTAGATAAAAATCTTCAAGTGGCAATTTAACATCTTATAGGTGCTTTTTTTTAAGTATTGTACTTAATAGTATAATTCACCTTGACAACAAAAAAATATTATTGTATAATATTCTTGTCTAAAAGTGTAAATTTTAGATAAAAAAAGAGATATAAGGTTGCCGAATACATATGGAAGCTATCAATCACGAAAGTGCAACGAATAATTTAATAGAACAGTATCAAACGAACGGAGAAAATATACAGGCAGTAGAACTACCTTTTGAAGTTAAAGAGGGTGAAGAATACTTTGTCGCACAAGTCGGATTAGTCAAACGCAAACCTTTTTTTGCTTTCTTCAAAAGGTCGTTTGATTTTTTTGTGTCTCTAATCGGTTTAATCGTGCTTTTTTTGCCGTTTATAATTATCGCAATAGCAATAAAATGCACGTCTAAAGGTCCTGTTTTTTATAAACAAGAAAGGCTTGGCTTAAATGGTAAGAAATTTAATTTATACAAGTTCCGCACTATGCGTGCTGATGCTGAAAAGGACGGGGCACGTTGGTCTGACGGAGATGATGACGAACGTATTCACAAAGTAGGTAAGTTTTTGAGAAAAACTCGACTTGATGAATTACCGCAACTTTTAAATTGCCTTGTGGGAAATATGACAATCGTTGGTCCAAGACCAGAAAGGGAGTGCTTTTACGTCGCATTCGAAAAGTATATTCACGGATTTAGCGAAAGGCTAAAAGTTAAGCCGGGTATCACGGGTTTAGCACAAGTGAATGGTGGGTATAACCTAAAACCGCAAGAAAAAGTCGTTTACGACGTTGAGTATATAAAAACAAGGTCACTGTGGCTTGATATAAAGATTTTATTTAAGACGGTTGGCGTAATATTTACGCACAAGGGAGCGAAGTAATAACAAATGAAAGAAGAACTTACAAAAACCAAAAAAATTCTTTTTATTTGTGCAACATCAAAAATGGTGTTAAATTTTCGTGCGGATTTAATAAAAAAGTTTCAAGAAAATGGTTATAGTGTTTCAGTCGTTGCGTTTGATGATAAATATTCAAAAGAAATTTCTGGACTTGGCGTAAATTTTTATTGTGCAAATGATAACAATCGTAGTGTCAATATTTTCAAGTTTTTGTCGTTGAAAGGTAAATACATTAAATTAATTAAAGAAATCCAGCCAGACGTTGTCTTTACTTTTATGATGAAACCTAACATATTCGGCGTTCGCGCAGCAAAAAAAGCAGGTGTGGAGAAGATTTTTTCCATGGTTGAGGGCGCTGGAGATGTTTTTGTTTACAATTCATTAAAGTGGCGTGCCATAAGGTTTGTTGTTACCCGTCTTTATAGGAAATCATTTAAGTATGTAAATTCAGTATTTTTCTTGAACAACGACGATAAGGCTGAATTTGTATGTAGGAAATTAGTTGATGAAAATAAATGTCTAATAGTACACGGAATTGGTGTAAATACTGACAAATTTGTTTTTTCTGAAGTGAAAAATACGCAAACATTTTTGATGATAGCGCGTTTAACGCAAGCCAAAGGTGTAATGGAATACTGTCAAGCAGCAAGGATAGTTAAGGTGAAATATCCTCACGCTGTATTTGGGCTTTTGGGTGCTGAGGGGAACATAACAAAAAAGGATATTAAAGCATTTATTGACAACGGAAGCATTGTTTATTATGGAGAAACGGACGACGTAAGACCTTATCTAAGAGATTGTTCAGTTTTCGTGCTTCCATCGTATTACAGGGAAGGTTTTCCTGCGTCAATAATGGAAGCACAAGCGGTTGGGCGTGCTGTAATTACAACGGACAGTGTTGGGTGTAAAGATACGGTTGATGATGAGTACAATGGATTTTTGATTGAAACAAAGAACGTTGATTCATTAGTAGATAAAATGGAATATTTTATTCTTAATCCCGAATCGGTAAAAACCATGGGGAAAAATGCAAGAAAGCACGCCGAAGAAAATTTTTGTCATAATAAAATTAATGAGATTATTTTTAATAGCGTTGAAGGATAAAAATGGTTAGAAAGTTAAGTATTGTTATACCAGTATATAATGTCGAAAAGTATTTGTCCGAGTGTTTAGACAGCGTGCTAATTGAACTTAACGATGATTATTGTGAAGTTATTCTAGTGGATGATGGTTCTAAGGATTCTTCGGGCACTATTTGCGATGAATATTCAAAAATATATTCAAACGTATTTGTAATTCATAAACAAAATGGTGGGCTGGCATCCGCAAGAAATGCAGGACTCAGTGTTGCGCACGGTGAATATGTGTGTTTTATTGATTCTGATGATAAAATTGCAAAGAACGGCATAAAAAACCTTTTAGCTATTATAGAACGCACTGATTTTGATATTTGCTTCATGCAATGTGTAAAGTTTTTTCCAGATGGTGCGGCTGTCGATATGGGTGACAGTATATTTGCAAAAGACATAATCAACAAGTCAAGGGAAGAAGTTTTAGGCTTTCTCTCCACTAGACCCAAATATCCTGGTAGCGCATGTACAAAAATTTATAGACGTGAGTTTTTAATTCAATTTAACATATGCTTTCCTAAAACACCAAGATTTTCGGAAGATTTAGGCTTTGTTTTAGATTGTATTATTAAAGCAAAAAGTTTCTTTGCAATAGATAGTCCGTATTATGAATATAGACAAAACAGAATTGGTTCTATTACGAACGTTATTGATGAAAAAAAATTCAAGGATTTAATGTTGTTTATTGTTGAATCCCTTGATAAAGTAAAAAACGAAGACCAAAATTCAAATTTGCGACAAATGGTTTTAAATTTTGTCGTATATGAGTATGCGATTTTGATTATGCTATATTCAAAACTGGACAAAAAATACAAAAAAGAAGCAATAAAAAAACTCAAAGAATACAAACATTTACTGAAAGAAGGGAAAACATTAAAATTAAAAATTATAAAGTGGTTTGCTTATATTTTTGGGATAAAGGTAACATCTAAAATACTTAATATGTATATAGGATGCAAATAAATTATCTTATCTTGTATAATTGAGTAGTTTTGGAGGACGATGTGAATATTCCAAAAATAATTCATTACTGTTGGTTTGGTGGAAAGGAACTTCCTGAATCAGCTAAAAGATGTATAGATAGTTGGAAAAAGTTTTTTCCAGACTATGAAATAAAAGAGTGGAATGAGTCTAATTTTGATATAAATTACTGTGCTTACGCTAAGGAGGCGTACGAAGCAAAAAAATGGGCGTTTGTATCTGACGTTGCCAGATTTAAAATTTTGTATGAAAATGGCGGTCTTTATTTTGATACCGACGTAGAAGTTATAAAACCTTTTGATGATATTATATCAAACGGTGCGTTTATGGGTGTTGAAAGCGATAAAGATTGTACGGTTGCGCCAGGTTTAGGGCTTGGTGTGGAAGTAGGTAATCAATTCTATAAAGAAATGCTTGATTTATATTGTAAACGGCATTTTGAATTGAAAGATGGAAATTTTGATACAACTACTATTGTACATTACACTACGTCAAAGATGAAAAGTTATGGACTAAAAAAATCTATGGATGTTCAAAAAGTATTTGATATAAACATATATCCACAAAGGTTTTTCAATCCCAAAGGCGGAGTTGATGGGAAATTAGTTATAACAAACGATACTTATTCTATTCATCATTATGATGCAAGTTGGTTTTCGGAAGAAGAAAACTATGCCAAAGTGCTTATTGAAAAATACCGCAAATTTATGCCAAAAAAACTTGCAGGGCATGTAGGATGTTTTTTTGCGGAGTGTAAATATAGAGGTTTTCGTGGTGCAGTTAAAAACATTTTTGTCAAAATTAAAAGAAAGAAAAAAAAGTAATTTAATTACTAATGCTAGTGATGTAGGCTTGCTAAAAAGTGATTGTCAAACGTCAATGAAAGTTCTCACCCTTTTACATATTGTAACGTTGTGTTTCTGTTTTTTGTATTATTTAAACGCTCAAACTTTGTTTGTGTTTAAAAATTGGATGGCTATAATATATACTGCGACAATTGCAATGTTAATCATATGTGATAGAAAAATAAAGAAAAAAGATTTTTTATACTTAGCAATGTTGACTTTATTTGGTTTGCTTTCTGTTTTTTTTAACAATGGCGGTATAGGTAGTGTTGCATCATTAATTTTTCCCTTATTGTTTCTTTGTGTTGTTGAAAACTGCAATATTAATAGAAGTTTAGTTTTTATTTTAAAATCAACTAGCATATTTGTTTTGTGTGCTTTTACAGTTGTAGCAGTGTTGTTGTTCAATGATTATAATTCATATATTGTTTCTTTTATTGATGTAAACCCGAATACTATTGCTATGATGACTTTAATGAGCTTTATGTTATGGTATATTTTAGAGGATTTTGATGATAAAAGTAACAAGATATTTTTTATGCTCTTAATATTTGTTGTATTTTATATTATTTGCAAAACTAAGGGTAGAACTTCTTTGTTGGGATTTGTTGTGGTTAGTTTGTTAATTGTTTGCCCTAAAAGAATAGCAAAAAAACTGCTTTTTAAGAAATGTACAGAATTAATAATAATCGTGCTTGGACTTATAGTGCCACTTGTTTATTTGAGTATGGATATGATGGAAGTAAATTTGGTGTTATGGGACAAGAGTTTATATACAGGTAGAGAAGAGGTGTGGAGAAATCTATTTACCCAATTAAGTGATGGCGGAGTATTAAACTGGCTGTTTGGTGTCGGTTCTGATGCTGAAATTTTGGGTAATAGTTTTGATGCGCATAATAGTTATTTTTCAGTTATAGGTTGTTTTGGTGTTGTTGGCTTTTTGTTGTATGGTTTGTTTTTTATGAAAAAGATTGAACTGTTATATAATTTTACTAATGACGCTGTTGTAAGAAAGAGTATAATTGCTTTATATGCGATTTTAATTCTTAGTTATTTTGAAGCAATTAATCTTATTTCATTAGGGATGTTTACATTTTTTATTCCTATTGGTTTGGGGTTAAGTCGTGCAAGAGAACTTAATTCTAAAAAGAATATGTGTGCAGATATAAGCATTGTTAGTTTGTAGGAGAAGTATGAAGTTATCAATTTTGACACCAACATACAATAGAGCAGAATTGCTTAAAAGGGCGTATTTATCTTTAAAAAATCAAACTAACCTTAATTTTGAGTGGATAGTTGTTGACGATGGGTCTACGGATAAAACGAAAGAGGTTGTTGACGAGTTTATAAAAGAACAAACAAAATTTAAGATTTTATATTTTGCACAAGAAAATTTAGGTAAATGTGCTGCTATAAATTTAGGGGTGCAAAACATTTCGGGTGAGTATTGTCTCATATTAGATAGTGACGATTATTTGACTGACGATGCTGTTGAAACGGTCTATGCTTGGATTAATGGTATTTACGGAATATCTAATATGGCGGGTGTTTCGGGACTTCGTGGTTGGTCTAATAATGATGATGCAATCGGTGGACATATAAAAAAAGAGTTTATCGACTGTACAAATATAGAAAGAAAAAAGTACGGTTTATTAGGCGATAAAGCAGAGATTTATAAAACGGAAATATTGAGAAAATACCCTTTCCCCAAGTTTGAAAATGAAAATTTTTTATCAGAAGCATGTGTTTGGGATTTAATAGCAAATGACGGGTATAAGATACGGTGGTATAACAAAATAATTTACAAGTGTGAATATCTTGAAGGTGGGCTTACAAAGGGGATAAACAACGAGATGTTGCTTAAAAACTTTCAAGGATATACATACTATGTTAAACTTTATTATTCCACTCATAGGGGATTAAGCGGTTTAAATTTGATTGGAAAATATTGTAGTGTTGCAAAGTTGAAAAAATTAAAAAATAAGCAAATTCGTAAAAACTTGAGCATATCTGCTTTTAAGTGTTTTATGGGAAAATTTGTGCATTTAATGAATAAATCGTTAAAGTCACTTAAAAAATCTTAACAATATCTAGGTATTAAATGGCAAGTTACAGTAGATATAAAAAACTAAAATTGAATTCTATTTGGGCTTTAATTTATCAAGCGATAATCTTGATAAATGCGTTTGTCGTACCTAAATTAATATTAAGTTTTTATGGCTCGGAAGTAAATGGTCTAGTTTCGTCTATAACGCAATTTCTTTCGTTTGTTACTATATGCGATTTAGGGGTTAGTGCTGTTGTTTCCGCAGCCTATTACAAACCTTTGACTTCTAACGATAATTACGTTATAAGCAAGATATTTGCTTTTACTAAAGGATTTTTCCGTTTAATAGGAATAATTATTTTTGTTTATATAATTGTTCTTGCCTTTATTTATCCTGTGCTTAATGACAATTCTTTTGATTGGGCTTATACGGCAGTGTTAATTGTCTCAATCGGTATTTCACAGTTAGCACAATACTTATTTGGCGCATCTTCTCAACTATTATTAAATTCAGACCAAAGGGCATACCTACCGTTATTAATAAATAGTGTGACGTTAGTAATTAACACTGTGGCAACAGTAGTCGTTGTTTATTTAGGTGGAAGCATACAGTTAGTAAAATTGTCAACCTCATTAATTTATATCTTGCGCCCGATTTTAATGAATATTTACGTTAAAAAGAACTATAAGATTGACCATTCAGTAAAATTCGATATTAACGCTGTTAAACAAAAAGGCAGTGGAATAATTCAACATTTAGCGTATATAGTATATGAGAATACGGACGTGATTATTTTAACAATTTTTTCTACGCTTAAAAACGTGTCTGTTTATTCAATTTATTATATGGTGATTTGCAGTGTTAAAAGAATAATATTATCTTTTTATACAGGCTTTCAATCGCTTTTTGGTAATATGCTGGCAAATTCCGAAACTGAAAACATAAAAAAGACTTATAATTTTTATTTGTGGTCAACAATGGTAATAGTTTCGGTTATATTTTGCGCCGTTTGTTTTCTTATTGTTCCCTTTGTTTTGCTGTACACAAATGGCGTGGCAGACCAAGCAATTTACAACGTTCCTACCTTTGCTATTATAATAACGATAGCACTAGCATTAAGCTGTGTTAGGGATAATATGTTTGCAGTTATTAAAGCAGCAGGACATTTTAAGAAAACCCAAATTCCAGCATTGATTGAAGCGCTTTCAAATTTAATTATATCTGCTATACTAGTTATTAACTTTGGAATGGTCGGCGTTGCGATAGGGACGCTTTTATCCACTGCATTCTTTACTATATATCAAGCTGTTTATTTAAATAAAAATATTGTATATTACCCCATAAAAAAAACATTGAAACATGTAGTAGTTGTTGCAATTTCGTTAGTCGTTTGCGTTTTTTTATGTTCTCTCGTGAAGATAAGTGCAGATACAGCTGTTTCGTGGATAGTATACGCTATCGTCGTTTGTGGCATTTGTTTTTCTATCGTTTTAATATTCCAATTCATTTTCAATAGAACAGAAATACTTAATATGATAAGCAAAATAAGAAACAAAGCAAAGAGATAGTTGTATTTAATGTTTATTAAATTATCATAATTTTATAATAAAACGCTTGCAAAACTTATAAAAATGTGTTAAAATAAATATGCTTATAGATGTGATTTACTATGAGAACGGAGTCTCCGTTCTCATATTTTTATAAGGAGAAGTATGAAAGTAAAATCAAACGAAGAAATTCAGGCCTTTTGTCAGAACGTGGCAACTCCGCTTGGTGTAACCGTTGCCGAAGTTGAGTTTAAGCAAGGCAAGAATCCCGAACTTACTATTTTTATAGATAAAGACGGTGGAATTGACCTTGACACTTGTGAACTATTTCACCGTGCAATCGATCAACCGCTTGATGAGTTTGACCCAACTTTCGGTCAGCCGTATAGACTAAACGTTTCAAGCCTAGGTATAGACCGACCGTTTAAGAGTGAAAAAGACTTTAATTCACACATAGGTCAGCGTGTTGAAGTTAAACTTAATACGTCGATTAAAGGCAAAAAGTTTTATGATGGAATTTTAGTTGACTACGACGGTAAGACAATAAAACTTAGGGTAAACGATAAAGATACTTTTACAATCGACCTAAAAAACACTATCAAAGTAAATGAGTATATTGACTTTGAGTAGGATTGATTAAACAAATTAAAAAATTTAAATTAAACATAAAGACAATTTAATGAAGGAGAGAACAATGATTAACCAAGATTTCTTTTTAGCTCTTGAAGAACTTGAAAGGCAAAAAGGCATTTCGTCCGAAGAATTTATATCAGCGCTTGAAAATGCGCTTGCAATCGCATACAAAAAACATTCGGGCATAGCAAGTGGAATTGAAGTAAGACTTAACGCCGAAAAAAAGGCGATTAAGATTTACAGTATTCGCACTGTTGTTGAAGAAGTAGTTGATTCTGAAAAGGAAATATCACTAGAAGAAGCGCAAGAAATTAAAAAGTCATATAAAGTAGGCGACGTTGTGAGCGTGGAAATTCAGTCTAAAAACTTTGGCAGAATTGCGGCGCAAACGGCAAAGCAAGTATTACTTCAAAAGCTTCGTGAAATAGAACACGCAAACACCGTAAACGAATTTGAAGACAAAGAAGGCGAACTTATGGCTTGTACTGTACGTCGTATTGAAGACGGAAACGTTTACGTTGAAATCGGTGGCAATCAAATTGAAGGCGTGCTTATGCCAAGAGACCAAGTTCCTGGTGAAAAGTACGAACTTAACCAAAAAATTAACGTTTACGTTAAGCGTGTTAAAAATAGCGGTCGTCTTGCACAAATCGTCGTTTCAAGGACGGCTAACGGCTTAGTTAAACGTTTATTTGAAAACGAAGTTCCTGAAATTAAACAGGGCGTAGTTATCGTTAAGGGCGTTGCAAGAGACCCGGGTCAACGTACAAAGATAGCAATTTATAGCGAAGACCCCACCGTTGACGCAGTTGGCGCTTGCGTAGGTAATAAAGGCGCAAGGGTAAACGCAATAGTAAATGAACTTGGCGGCGAAAAAATCGACATTATTCCGTGGAGTGAAAATCCGCTTGAATACATTTCTAGCGCACTTTCACCTGCACGAGTAATCAAAGTAGTTCAAACGGGCGACGACTCAGCAATGGCAGTAGTTCCCGATGATAAACTTTCACTTGCAATCGGTAGAAGTGGTCAAAACGCAAGGCTTGCAGTTCGTCTTACCGGTTGGAAGATAGACGTTAAAAGTGAAAGTGTTGCGATAAACGAACTTGGCGAACAAGCGTCGATAGCAGAAGAAACTGCCGAATAAGTTATGGAAAAAAAGATACCGATGCGCACTTGTATTGCGTGCAGAACAAGTAAGCCTAAAAAGGAACTTATAAGAGTTGTAAAGTCGGGTGAAGAAATTAAACTTGATTTTACGGGCAAACTCAATGGTAGGGGCGCTTACGTTTGCAATGATAAAGAGTGTGTTGAAAAAATAAAAAAGCAAAAACTTTTAAACCGTGCGTTTTCCTGTCAGGTTTCTGACGCTGTGTACGACGGTATAATGGAGGATTTTCTTGGAAAATAAAAGCAAGGCGGAAACTTTCATCGGTTTTGCAATGCGTGCACGAAAATACCGCATAGGTGTAAACGCTGTTGGCACGTTAAAAAAGGTTAATCTTATAATAATATGCCAAACGGCAAGTGAAAACACTGTAAAAGATGCGTTGAAACTTGCAAATAAATTTCACTGCACGGCAATATTGACCAAGCAAAAAACACTTGAAGAAATAACGCATAGGGAAAACGCAAAGGTTATGGCGATAACGGACAGTGCGCTATCCAAAGCGATTTTAGACAATTCCAAAGAGGATTTTATAGCAAGAAATTAGGAGTATTGAAATGGCTGAAAATAAAGGAATGCACATTGAAAATTTAAAACAGGCGGGCGAACTTTTAAAAAGCGGAAAACTTGACGAACTTGTAAAAGGTATGGGCAAGTTTGAATCCGAAGTTAAGGGGATTAAAAGCACGCTTGCGGAAAAATTAAAGGCTCTTGAAGTAGCAAGAAAGGAAAAAGAAGTAGCCGAAGAGGTAAAGGCGGAGGAAGTTGCGCAAGTTAAACCCGTAGAAAAACCCGCTAAACCCCAACCGGTAAAAGAAGAAGTAAAATCCGAAAAGGTTACGGAAAAAGAACAAGCACCCGTGCAAAAACCCGATGAGAAAAAGGCTGAAAAGACACTTAAAGTTGAAGAAAAGGTGCAAGTTGTTGAAGAGAAAAAGGAAGAAGTGCCCGCTCAATTCGTAGCGCCTGAACGTCCGTCGTTCATCGTTCGTCGTGAAGGACCTATTAAGCGTCCCGAGAAAAAGATAGAAGAAAGACGTCCAAGGGCAGAATTTAGACCGGGTGAAAGACCTCAAAGAAATGAAGGATTTAATAAACCGCAAGGTCAAGGTTCATTCAGCCGTGGACCTAAACCTGACGGTGCAAAGCCTGCATTTAATAAAAAACCGCAACCTAGCACGTTTATTGCTCCACCTATCGTTCAAAAAGACGATAAGAGAAATTTTGGTAATAAGAAGAAAGGTGGCGAAAAGAATTACGAAGAAAAGCATACGCTCAATAAGCGTGCGCTTATCAAAAATCAAGTTGATATTGATGACTTTGACGAAAATAAGAGCGGATACAGAAAGTTCCGTCCCGTTAAAAAGGCTAAGGAAAAATCCGAAGTAAACGTTATCAAGATTGAAAAGGCAGTTATCAACACTGAAATTATACCACTTAAAGTATTGAGTGAAAAAATAGGTATAACCGCAGCGGAAATAACCAAAAGGTTATTTAAGGAAGGTATTATGAAGACGATAAACGACTCTATCGACTTTGATACCGCAGCATTTATTGCCGACGACCTTGGCATAGAACTTGAACTTAAACTTGATAAGACGGCAGAAGACGTTCTATCAGAAGGTTTTGAAGGTGCAGAAGATGATGCTGCAAGCCTTGTTAAACGTCCTCCCGTCGTAACGGTTATGGGACACGTTGACCACGGTAAAACTTCTATACTTGACCGTATTAGAAAAACAAACGTTACTGCCGGTGAAGCAGGTGGTATAACTCAACACATAGGTGCATATCAAGTAACGGCAGGCGGTGAAGTTATAACGTTCTTAGATACTCCTGGTCACGCAGCGTTTACGGCAATGCGTGCTCGTGGTGCGCAAGCAACTGACATTGCAATCTTAGTTGTTGCTGCTGACGACGGCATAATGCCCCAAACTGTTGAAGCAATCAATCACGCAAAGGCGGCGGACGTACCTATCCTAGTTGCAATCAACAAGATAGATAAACCCGAAGCGAATATAGATAGAATTAAAACCCAACTTACCGAACACGGACTTCTTCCGGAAGAATGGGGTGGGGATGCGATACTTTGTCCCGTTTCTGCAAAAACGGGTGAAGGGTTTGACAACCTTTTAGAAAATATTAACCTTATCGCAGAAATTAAAGATTTAAAAGCCAACCCCAACAGAAAGGCGAAAGGCGTTGTTATCGAAGCGAAACTTGACCAAAGCAAAGGTCCGATTGCAACCATACTTGTTCAAAACGGTACGTTAAAAGTTGGTGAAAGCGTTATCGTAGGTACTGTAACGGGTAAAATTAGAGCGATGGTGGACGATAAGGGTAGGCGTGTAACAAGTGCAGGTCCGTCTATGCCTGTTTCTATTATGGGTCTTGACGACGTTCCTAACGCAGGCGATATTCTATACGCTGTTGAACACGAAAAACTTGCTAAACTTGTAGCAGAAGAAAGACAGAACAAAGAAAAAGAAAATATGCTTAAAGCCGCAAGCAAGGTTACGCTTGACGACGTATTTAATAGGATTGCCGAAGGCGAAATGAAGATTCTTCCCTTAATCGTTAAGGCAGACGTTCAAGGTTCTGTTGAAGCGGTTAAACAATCATTAGAAAAACTTTCTAACGCGGAAGTTAAGGTCAACGTTATACACGCAGCGGCAGGTGCAATTAAAGAATCGGATATAATGCTTGCAGAATCAAGTAAAGCAATTATAATCGGCTTTAACGTACGTCCCGACTCGAACGCAAAACAAATTGCAGAAAGAAGCGGTGTAGATATTAAACTTTATAGAATTATTTACGAAGCGATTGAAGACGTTGAAATGGCGCTTAAAGGTATGCTTGCACCCAAGTTTAAAGAAATTTATATGGGTAAAGCAGAAGTTCGTGAAGTGTTCAAGATTTCAGGTGTCGGTCAAGTTGCAGGTTGCTATGTAACCGAAGGTAAGATAATTAGAAGTGGTAAACTTCGTATTTACCGTGATGACGTAATGATTTGTGAAGGTAACGTATTGCAGTTAAAGCGCTTTAAGGACGACGTAAAAGAAGTTGCTCAAGGCTTTGAATGTGGTATGAGTATCGAAAAGTTCAACGACATCAAGATTGGCGACTTTATTGAAAGTTATCAAGTAGAGGAAAATAAAGATTAATGAAAAGAAGAAACAGCGGTGTAAGCCGTAACGATAGGCTTAACGGCGAATTTCAAAAAGAAATATACGAGATAATATCAAGAAAACTTAAAAATCCACTTGTAACCGAAATGTTTTCGGTGTTAAGGGTGGATAGTAGTCGTGATTTATCGTATGCAAAAGTGTATATAAGCGTGTATTCAAAAGACGAATTTAAGCGTCAACAAACATTTAAAGCAATCGAAGCGGATGCGAAAAAAATCCGCTTTGAACTTGCTAAGGTGATACGAGCACGCACTGTTCCCGAACTTAAATTTATACTTGACGATAGTATGGAGTACGGGGATAAAATGGAAAAATTATTCAAAAGCATAAATGAAGGTGAGAATAAGTGAATATAAAAGACCTTGCAGAAAAACTCTTAAAGGAAACAAGCGTTGCTCTCTTTTGCCATATTAGACCCGACGGGGATACGTTGGGCTCTGCTCTTGCACTTAAAAAAGCGCTTGACGCACTTAATATAAAGGCAAACGTTTTTTGTAACGACCAAGTTCCTTCAAGGTTTTTCTTTTTAAAAGAAGCATCGCTTGTTAAAACGGAACTTGACGGAGAATACTCGGCATTTGTTGCAATCGACTGTGCCGATATTTCAAGGTTAGGTTGTTTTGGCGATGCGTTTTCAAGACACAAAAACACTTATTCAATCGACCACCATATTTCTAACACACGGTATGCAAAAAACAATTACGTTGTTGATAATTCAAGTAATTGTGAAAACATATTAGACTTAATTTGTGTACTTAACGCCCCTATTAGTAAAGAGATAGCAAATCTTCTTGCTATGGGCATTATGACAGATACAGGCAATTTTAGGCATAAAAGCGTTACTGAAAAAACTTTTGCTAGCGCAAGCGTTTTGGTTGAAAATGGTGCTGATATAAACACCATTTACTATAATATGTTTTCTAAACAAAGTAAGGCTCGTGCAAAACTTTTTGGTCTAGTTATGTCTAAAATTAGATATATGCTATTAGACCGTTTTGCCATCGCCACCGTCCGTTTAGAAGATTTAGAACTTACGGGCGCTAAGCAAGACGAAACCGAAGGTTTTATCGACTTCGTTATGGGTATAGACGGCGTTGAAATTGGTGCTTGCGTTATGGAAATTGCTAAAAATAAATATAAAATAAGTTTCCGTTCAAAAGGTGTTGACGTGAATTCAGTCGCATCAATGTTCGGTGGTGGTGGGCATACGCTTGCAAGCGGTTGCCAAATATTTGGTGAATACGAAGAAGTCATTGATAAAATCCGTTTTGCTGTGGATAGACATCTTGTGGATTAGACTATGAAAGGATTTATAAATTTAATTAAGCCAAGTGGTATGAGTTCGGCTTATGCCGTTGGTAAAGTTAAGAAAAAACTCAATAGTCCGTGTGGACATATGGGCACGCTTGACCCTATGGCAGAAGGTGTTCTTCCCGTAGGTATAGGCAAAACGTCAAGGCTATTTCAGTATCTATTAGATAAGGAAAAAACTTACGTTGCAAGGTTTATTTTTGGATATACGACCGATACGCTTGACGTTACGGGAACTGTAACAGAAAGAACTGACGTTGTTCCCGATATAAATATAATTCAATCGGTGCTAGGCGATTTTATAGGTGAAATAGACCAAATTCCGCCCAAGTACTCTGCTAAGTGCATTGACGGGAAGCGTGGTTATGAACTTGCAAGAAAGGGCGTTGATTTTGAACTTGCACCTAAAAAAGTAACAATACTTGACCTTGTTTGTTTGGGTAAAACGGGGGAAAACGAATATGAGTTTGTCATTAAATGTAAAGGTGGAACTTATATTCGTTCGCTTGCGCGTGATATTGCTGAAAAATGTGGTTCACTTGGGGTGATGAGTAAACTTAACCGCACCGCTTGTGGTGTATTCGACTACTCTAATGGTGTAAGCGTGGAAGAATTTATAGCGTGCGACGATGCTACTAAGTATCTTATCCCGCCCGACGATGTAACTAATTTTCCTATAATTAGGCTTACGGATAAACAGGCAACGAAAATATTGAACGGAATTTTTGATAAATACGACTTTGAAGACGGTATTTATCGTGTATATAATGAAAATGAATTTTGGGGAATAGGCACGGTCAAAGAAAGCGTGCTAAAAATTAACGCATATGTCAGATAAGGTGATTAGTCCTACCGTAATTGCGCTGGGATACTTCGACAGCGTACATAGGGGGCATCAAAGGGTAATAGAAGTAGCAAAAAATTATGCAAATGAACACGGACTTACTTTAACCGTATTTACTTTTAAGGGCAACCTAAAAGCAATGCTTAACGCAGATGGCGATAAGATGGTGTATTTACCCAAAGAGCGTGAAAAAATACTTAAAGATTTAGGTGCAGATGAAGTATATTTTGCACCCGTGGATTTTTCGTTTTTATCGCTTGGTAAAAAATCTTTTTTAACTAAGATTAACAAAAAATTTGACATTAAGTGTTACGTTAGTGGAAAAGATTACAAGTTCGGTAAATTTGGACTTGGTACGGTAGAAGATTTAAAGGCTTATTCACAAGAAAAAGGACAAGACTATATAGTTGTTGATACGCTTAATGCGGACGACGGGAAGATATCTACAACAAGGATAAAAAAACTTTTAACTAATGGCGACGTTAAAAAGGTAAACGAACTTTTAGGTCGTGAATATTCGGTAACGGGTACGGTTTATAAGGACAGAATGATTGGAGGGGCACTTGGTTTTCCCACTCTTAATATGCGTCTTGACAAGGATAAATTCCGCTTGCAAGACGGTGTGTATTCGGGCGACGTTGATATCGACGGCAAAAATTATCGTACCATAATCAATTATGGCGACCGCCCAACTTTCAACCTTGTAACAAAACTTATTGAAGCGCACGTCATTGACTACGACGGCGATTTATACGATAGAACGCTTACCGTCAACTTCAAAGCACGCATGAGGGACGTTAAAAAGTTTATAGACGCTGAATCATTAAAAGAACAGCTTGCAATAGATTTGGCGGAGGTAAAGGCGGGTAAGTATGATTAAATTTGGACCAAGTGGCAATTCAGTTGCTTTTGCAAGCGCAGGCTTTTCTAAGAGTGAAGATTCGGCAACGTGGGTAAAAAATTTAGGACTTAATTGTTTTGAATATTCGTTTGGTCGTGGCGTTTCGCTTTCTGATGAACGTGCTTTATCAATAGGCGAAGCGTTTAGGACGGCAGGCGTTGAGATAAGCGTTCACGCGCCGTACTATATAAACTTTGCAAATCCCGACGATGATATGGCGGAAAAGTCTTATAATTACGTTTTGCAGTCTGCTGAAAAGGTAAAACTTATGGGCGGACAAAGGGTAGTTTTTCACCCTGCAAGTCAAGGCAAAATGAAAAGGGAACAAGCAGTTGAACTTACCATAAAACGCCTTGAAATTCTTCGTGATAAAATATACGAAAACGGACTTGAAAATTTGATATTTTGCCCAGAGACTATGGGTAAACTAGGTCAAATAGGCACTATTGAAGAAGTAACTTCGTTTTGTAAAATTGATAAAATTTACGTTCCGGCTGTGGACTTCGGGCACGTCAACGCTCGTGAGTTTGGAAGTTTAAAAACGGAAAAGGATTATCTTGATAGGCTTAGCTTTATGGTAGATGAGTTAGGGTATGAGAAGATGAAAAACTTTCACATACACTTTTCAAAGATAGAATATTCTGCCAAGGGTGAAGTAAGACACTTGACGTTTGAAGACGAGCATTATGGTCCTGATTTTGCACCGCTTGCGTCAGCACTTAAAAAACTTAGGTTAGAGCCGTTTATAATATGCGAATCGGCAGGTACGCAAGATATTGACGCAGTAAAAATGCAAAAAACCTATTGTGATAATTGACTTATATATAAAATTTTGGTAAAATAATAGAGTGAAAGATTTTGTTTTCGGTAAAAACCAAGCGGGGCTAATAACAGATTACGTTACACGCAAGTATTTGACGGGTGTCGATATTAGTGAAGGCGTGGTAATACTCACCGATAAAATCACTTGTTTTACAGATGCACGTTATTTTTATGCTGCAAAACCTGTTCTTGAAAACGTAGGTGTAACTGCACTTTTATTAAAGGGATTTGAAAGCGTAAGTGAGTATCTAGTTCAAAACGGCATAGATACCCTTTATATTGACTATTCTCGTGTAACGGTAAAAGAGTATAAAGAGTATAGAAAAAAATTCAAGATTAAAGACTTAACTTCTAAACTTGAACGTGCACGTTCAGTTAAAAGTGAAAAAGAACTTGCTTTGATAGAAAAAGCGTGCGTGATTGCACAAAAAGCGTATCACGACGCTATTAAAACTGTAAAAAAGGGCATAACCGAAACACAACTTAAAAATGCTATTGAAAAAAATATGGTAAAGTTTGGTGCTTCGGGTCCCGCTTTTCCAACCATAGTTGCGTTTGGCGCAAACAGTGCAGTTCCTCATCACGAAACGGGTGAAACGGTGCTTGAAGATAATATGCCTATACTTGTCGATATGGGGTGCAGTGTTGAGGGATATCTTTCAGACTTGACAAGGACAGCGTTTTTCGGTACACCGACCGATAGATTTTTATCTTGTTATGACACTGTAAAAAAAGCGAACGAACTTGCAATAGAAAATATAACGCACGGCACTGATACTTGTACTGCCGATAGTTATGCAAGGTCGTACTTAAAAGAAAAAGGTCTTGACGAATATTTTACGCATTCGCTAGGGCACGGTGTAGGAATGGAAGTTCACGAATTTCCAACCCTTTCACCAAGGAAAAAGGATAAACTTAAAAACGGTATGGTTTTTACGATAGAGCCGGGCGTATACTTTGACGGGGACTTCGGTATAAGGATAGAAGATACGGTAGTTTTGAGTAGTGGAAAAGTAAAAAGACTGTTTAGCGACAGCAAAGAATTAATCATTTTGAAATAATTTAATAAATTATATAGACAACATTTAAGGAGAAAAATATTATGTTAGCAGGCGATTTTAGAAAAGGTTCAACTTTTGAATACGAAGGTTCAGTGTGGACTATCGTTGATTTCCAACACGTTAAACCCGGTAAGGGCGCAGCGTTCGTAAGAACAAAAATGAAGAACGTTATTGACGGAAAGGTATTAGAAAGGACTTGGAACCCCACCGAAAAATTAGTAGACGCTCAAATTGAAACTAAGAATATGACGTATTCTTACACCGACGGTGAACTTTATTACTTTATGGACCAAGAATTCAACCTTACACCGCTCAACTACGACCAAGTAGAAGATGCGCTTAAATACATCAAAGAAAACGACCCCGTTATCGTAAGGTCTTATAAAGGTTCAGCATTTTCAGTTGAATGCGAAAACTTCGTAACTCTTCGTGTTACGCAAGCTGACCCGTCAGTTAAGGGTAACACTGCAACTAACGCAACCAAAGAAGCAATTCTTGAAACGGGCGTTAGCATTCAAGTACCTATGTTCGTTGAACAAGGTGAACTCATTAGGGTTGACACCAGAACGGGCGAATATATGGAACGTGTAAAAGGCTAATATCAAATAAAAATAAATAAAACAACAAAAATACCCGCAAATTTTTTTGCGGGTATTATGCAATAAGGTGATATTTTGAAAGTTGCATTAATAACGGGTGCAAGTGGTGGAATAGGTAAAGCCACGGTTAAAAAGTTTATAAAAGAAGGCTACTTCGTAGTTGGTCAGTACAATTCGGACAGCGATAGTATAAATGCGCTCAAAAAAGAACTTGTTAGGGATGAGTTGGGCGACTATTTTTTTGCAGTTCAAGCAGATTTGTCGAACGCAGAACAAATACAAGCGCTGATTAATCGTGTAACACAAAGTTTTAAGTGTATTGACGTGCTTGTGAACAACGCTGGCGTAGGCTTATATAAACTCATAACAGAAACGACCGAAGAAGAATGGGATAAACTTTTCGCTATAAATATGAAAGGCGCATACCTACTAACTAACGGTATGCTTAAAGGTATGATTGACAAAAAGTACGGAAAAATAATAAACGTATCGTCAATTTGGGGCAACGTTGGTGCATCGATGGAAGTTGCGTATTCAGCAAGCAAAGCGGCGCTTATAGGATACACAAAGGCGCTTGCAAAAGAACTTGCACCGAGCAAAATAACAGTAAACTGCGTATGTCCAGGCGTTATTGATACGCCTATAAACGCACGTTTTTCTATTAAAGAAATGCAAGCACTCAAAGAAGAAACGCCTATCGGTCGCATAGGAAAGGCAGAAGAAGTGGCTGAACTAATCTACTTTTTATCGACAGAAAAGTCGGATTTTATAACAGGGCAAATCATCATTTGTGACGGAGGATTTACTTTATAACGATGGAAAGACGTAGTGGTGTTTTAATGCCTATTTTTTCGCTTCCAAGCAAATATGGCATAGGTGATTTTGGTAAGGAAAGTTATAAATTCGTTGATTTTTTAGCGTCGTCTGGTCAAACGATATGGCAAATACTACCGCTTGTTCAAACGGGATACGGAAATTCACCGTATTCGTCAGTTTCGGGTGCATCGTTTAATCCATATTTTATAAGTCCGCTATCTCTAAAAGAACAAGGTCTTATAACAAAAGCCGAACTTGATTTTTCATTAAGCGATAAAAAGTATATTGATTATGGTGAACTCTATTCTGTAAGATATCCGCTTTTAAGAAAGGCGTTTTCACGCTTTGACAAAACGGATAAAGACTTTGTAAGTTATTTAAGGAAAAAGGAAAGTTACGACTATGCGCTTTATATGTCCATAAAATACGCATCGGGGCAAAAGCATTTTTACGAATGGGATGAGCCCCTAAAACGTAGGGATAAGAGCGCACTTAATAAGTTTGCATCAAGTTATAAGGAAGAAGTTTTATTTTGGCAGTTCGTTCAGTTTATAGCAAAAAAACAATGGCTTGAACTGAAAAAATACGCCAACTCAAAAGGTGTAAAAATAATGGGCGATATGCCACTTTACGTTGCGCTTGACAGTGTTGACGTTTGGGTAAATCCACACCTATTTAAGTTGGACAAAAATTTTGCCCCAAAAAAAGTTGCAGGTGTTCCACCCGATTATTTTTGTGAAGATGGGCAACTTTGGGGCAATCCCGTTTACGATTACACAAGACACGCTGAACAAAACTATGAGTGGTGGAAAACTAGAATTAAACAAACTCTTAAAATTTTTGATTACGTTAGGATAGACCATTTCCGTGGACTTGATAGATATTATGAAGTTGACCGTGGAAGAACGGACGCAAAGGTTGGCGAATGGATAGACGTTCCTAGTCACGAACTGTTCAACGCAGTGCATAGCGTAGTTAAAAAGGATAAGATTATTGCGGAAGATTTAGGCATCATAGACGACGGAGTAAGGGAACTTCTAAAATGGACGGGATATCCAGGTATGAAGATATTATCGTTTGCTTTCAACGGTGATAAAGATAATTTATACTTACCCGAAAATATTGAAGAAAACTACGTTTGCTATACGGGAACGCACGATAACGACACTTTGGCAGGACTAATAGATAATGCTAACGAATGGGATTATACAAATCTTAAAAAGGGCGTGTTTGAAAGTCTATTAAAAATGAACGTTCAAGGTAGTGTAAATACTAAGGACGGGCTTATCGATAGTATAATAGAACTTGGTTTTGCATCAAAAGCAAACACGTTTATTATGCCGTTACAAGACCTTTTGCATTATGGCACTGATTATAGGGTAAACGAACCTGCAACTGTAAAAGAGCAAAACTGGGCGGTTAAATTTAAGGATAGTGACATAAATAAAAACATATCTGCGAAACTTAAAAAACTAACCAAAAAGTATAATAGAATATAAATTAGCGATGAAAAGACGGCTACGGTCGTCTTTTTTTGTATAAAAATTTAATGTTTGGCGATACTTTTCTTAAAGATAATAAAAGGAGAGTATTATGAACCCATTTAAAGAACTACCAAAAGACAGTAAAATCAATTATGCAAACTGGAATTCACTTGCGGCAAAACCTTACGATAAGAATTCCACAGGACCATACACTAAAACTCGTGTGATTTTAATGAACGGTACTGAGTTTGAAGCCAACTGGTTTTTGCATCACTTTAACCGCCATTGCACAAACAACGAACTTCGCCGTGTTGTTGCAGAAGTTCGTAGGCAAGAACAGCAACAGCAAAAGCGAATTTCAGCACTTAAACCGCTTGATGAAACGGTGTTAGAACACACTATCGGCTATGAACAACTTGCCGTTGATTTAACCGCTGATATGGCACAAAAAGAACCAAACCCCATAGTAAAAGCACAACTTGACTTTGCACTGCTTGAAGACTTTGACCACCTTTATAGATATGCAAATCTTTTGGATATGGAAGAGGGTGTGCACGCTGAAAGGTTGGTTGGTGCGTATACTGAAATTACGCCCGCACGCCCAACTATTTCAGAGCACAGACACCCCAAAGACGACGTTAGGCTTTATATTAATTCGTGGCAAGACAGTTTAATTACACGCTTGCATACTAATATTATAACTGCGGCTGAACAACAAACAATGAACTATTATATGAATATAAGCGGTTTTTATCACAGTGATTTGGGAAGAAAGCTTTATAGTGAAATCGCAATGATAGAAGAACAACACGTTACGGGTTACGGCTCACTTATAGACCCGTCTTGCACAATGCTTGAATGTTGGGTTATGCACGAGTATACCGAATGTTATTTGTATTATTCTTGCTATCAAGACGAAAGCAACGCCTATATTAAAAAGATTTGGCTTCAACACTTTGAAGAAGAGTTAAAGCACCTAAAAATTGCTTCTGAAATGCTTTATAAATACGAAGGCAGAGAGTGGGAGCAACTATTCGTTGGTGGAGCGGAATTCCCAGCACTTATCAAGTTAAAATCCAACAAAGAATATATTAGGGAAATTATAAAATCCGTTCGTTTAACAGGATATAGGGAAACTATGGTAAACATTAACGATATGCCCGACAACGCAGACTTTTTCAAGTATCAACGCCAAGTAAATCCGTCGGCAAGTCAAGTCGCTTCGCACAACGTTATAGAAAAATATATTAAAAGAAGCGGCGAAGATTATCGCTATGAAGACAAACCGCACGTAGAAAAAGTTTTAAGAGATAGAAAGGAAGACAACACCGATTTAGGAAGAATAAAAAACAAATAACAACTTGCAAACAAAAAACCGCTTTGGAAAAATCCAAAGCGGTTTAAGTTTTTTTGTTGAAATTAAACGCTAGTAGGTACGAAGAAGTAGATTAAGAATAATATTGCAATTATAATCGTAACAACGTGTAAACTCCAAACAGGTTTAACTTTGTCTGCTTTTTTACTGCAAGCGTAAGCGATTAAACCGAAAATATATTCGCAAAGGTCGATTACAACGTATGAAAGGATACCGAAACCGATACCTGTTGTAATTGAATAACCGAAAGGCATCATTGCGATTGTTAAGAAAGCAGGAACAAATTCTTTAACTGTATCAAGTTTAAGTTCTTTAACACCTTTAAGCATTAAGCAACCAACCCAAATGAGAGCCGAAGAAGCGGCTGCGCCAGGGATAGAAGCAAATACAGGTAATAAGAAAATAGAAAGTAAGAACAAACCTGCGGTAACAAGAGCAGTGAGACCGGTTCTACCACCAGCAGAAATACCTGCGCCTGATTCAACGAAAGTTGTAACCGTTGAAGTACCTAAGAAAGCACCTGAACAAGTTGCAACAGAGTCGGCAATCATAATTCTATTATAGTTTACAGGAACACCATCTTCGGTCATAAGCCCAGCTGATTGACAGCAACCAACGCAAGTACCCATAGTATCGAACATATCAATCATACAGAAAGTGATAACAATCATAACAAGGGACATAATCGGAACGTTTTCTGCAAAGTTGAAGCCTTCGGTAAACGCAACGAAGAACGTACCACCTTCGGCAGAGTTGAAAGAGAAGAAGTTTGCAAAGTGTTCCCAGAAAGCCCAAGATTCACCAGACCATTGAGTAACGCCCATACCAGGAATTAAGCCTAAAAGCGTAGCAGCTAAGATACCGATAATAACTGCGCCTTTAATCTTAAAGTGAGATAAAACAGCGATAATGATAAAACCGAATAAGCAAACGATTGCACCGCCAACAACAGCCATATCCCAAGATGAGAACTTAGCAAGAGTAAGAACTGTACCTGAGCCAGGGAAAAGAATAGCACCAAGTCCAGGGATATCGGCGCCGTTTTGACCAGGAACAATAATTCCCGCATTTACAAGACCGATTATTGCAATGAACAAACCGATACCAACAGAAATAGCTTTTCTTACTGATTCGGGAATTGCTCTATAAATGATTTCTCTTATGGAAACGCCACGAACTTTAAGTAAACTTAAAAGTAAGAACAATACACCAGAAATCAAAACAAGAAGCATTGCATTACTAAAAGACAACGCAATACCGCCACCGATAAGACTTCCGCCAAGAGCAGCGCCGACCATAGAGTTAAGACCAAGACCAGGTGCTTGTGCCAAAGGCAATTTAGCATAGAGAGCCATAAGTAAAGTACCGATAAAAGCACCAAGAGCCGTTGCGATAAATACAGAAGACCTTAAATGCAAGTTTGCTTCGCTTGTAAACAAGTTGAGCATAAGTGCAGGGTTAAGGGTCAAGATGTAAGCCATCGCAAGGAAGGTTACGATACCTGCTGTGATTTCAGTTCTAATAGAACTACCACTTTTCTTGATTCCAAAAAAACTATCAATCTTAGAAGTTTTTGCGGAATCGCTTTTCAAGTTACTCATAAGAGTTCCTCCTTAGTAAATTTTTATTATGTAAACATAATATCACATAAATTTTGACAATGCAACAAAATTTTGAAATTTTTTCAAGGAACTTTCAAGTTTTTTTTATTTTTATACAATATGTAGTGTTTTAATTTATTTTGTTGGCACAAAAAAAGCGGAGCAACTTTGTGTGCTCCGCTTCTCTTAAAATTACAATTTTAATTATTTGCAACCGCAACCGCCGCCGAAACCGCCTAAGAGATTGCCGTTACCTTTACAGCAACAACAAATAACTAAAAGTGCCAAAGGCAGACAGTAACAGCTATTAAAAAGGCCATTTAAACAACCACTTTTGCAAAGGCAGATAATAAGTAAAATTATCAAAATCCAAAGACAGCAGTTATTTCCGCCAAATAAATCACAACTATTAAAACCGTTCATAAAAGTACCTCCAAAAGTATCTTAATGTTCTCCGCCTATGTAGAAATTTTTTTGTTTTGGCGAAGTTATCTAATATCAATATAATCATTAAAGAATAAAAATGTTACAAATAACCTTTAATTTAATTGCTATCAAATAATTTTTGTGCTAAAATAATTTATGTTCGGTAAGCGGTTATTCAATATCGAAGACTGACTTATAAAGCGAATAAATATTTTTTACAACAGGTATCCTAAGAAAAGGAACTTGATTGGAGGCAAAAATGAATAATCAAGAGAAGAAGTTTTTCACTACAAAAACGGTGGTTTATCTCGCTGTTTTAGCAACTTTACTAATAGTGCTAAACCTATTAGGAACGGTGTTTAAGGTTATAACCAACGTAAACCTAACGCTTATACCAATAGTGTTGGGGGCGCTAATTTTAGGCTGGCGTGGCGGATTAATTTTAGGGATAATAAGCGGACTTATGACCTTTATTTTTGGCGTAACTGCCGTTGACCCGTTTACGAATATATTATTTACCCAACACCCTGTTTTGACATTTTTGACTTGCGTAGTTAAAATTACGGTCGCAGGCGTGGTCGGTGGTTTGCTTTACAGTGCTGTGCAAAAAAAGAATAAATACGTTGCAGTGTTTAGTGCAAGCGCTATAATACCTATAATAAATACTGCGCTTTTCATAATAGGTGCGCTTTTAATGAGCGATACAATCGGCACAATGGCTCAGTCGAACGGCGTTGATATAATTTATTTTCTAGTTATACTTTGTGCTGGCGTAAACTTTCTTATTGAACTTGCAATCAATCTTTTGGTTGCGCCTGCAATCCATACGGTTGTAAGGATATTAGAAAAAACTGCGTTTAAGGTAAAGTAATATGTTACTTGCAATAGATTTAGGAAACACAAATATTAAATACGGCGTTTTTGACGGGGATAAGATGGTCGCATCTTTCCGTGTATCGTCAAGGATATCAAGAACGGCTGACGAATACGGCTCAGTTTTGGTGGGGCTTTTATCGGATAGTGGGATAAAGAAAAGTCAGATTGACGGAATAATCTTTTCTTCTGTAATCCCAGCGCTAAATTATACTATTTGTCATATGTGCGAATTTTTCTTCGGCATTTCACCACTCATTGTTGGTCCTGGTATAAAAACGGGGCTTAATATAAAGGCAGATAACCCAAAGGAAGTGGGGGCAGACATAATAGTGAACAGCGTGTCCGCGTATAATAAATACGGTGGACCTATCGTCGTGATAGATTTTGGCACGGCAACTACTTTTGACGTTGTCAGTGAAAAATGTGAACTTTTAGGCGTAGTAATTGCACCGGGAATAAAGACATCACTTGAAGGCTTAGCAACAAAAACTGCACAACTTCCTATGGTTGAACTTGACGCACCAAAAACGGTAATCGGCAAAAATACAAAGCATTGTATGCAAGCGGGGCTTGTTTACGGGTTTGCAGGACTTGTCGATAACATAATAAAGAAAATAAAGAAAGAATTAAAGGTTGATGAAATCAAGGTAGTCGCAACGGGCGGTCTTGGTGAAATAATTTCAAAAGAATCAAACAGCATAAGTCAAGTGGATAGAACGTTGACGCTTGACGGGCTGAAAACAATTTACCAACTTAACAAGTAAAGGAGTATAAAATATGTTAAAAAAAGCAGGCGTTGCTATATTAGGTTTAGGCGTAGTTGGCGGTGGTACTTATCAAATTCTTACCGAAAAAAGAGAATACTTTAAGAAGACGCAAGG
>JAGASB010000253.1 GCA_017621955.1 Clostridia bacterium
GGTAGGGCCGTAGTTGTACCAATGCCCCAAGTGAAGTTTTGATGCCGACGGATAAGAAAACATTTCAAGACAGTAATATTTTTTATCGCTGTTTTTTGGGTTGAAATACCCAAGTTTTTCTTTTTCCCAAATAGTTTGCCACTTTTTCTCAATCTTTTTAATGTCCATAAAAGCTGTAAATGCCTCCATACATAACGTAAAATATTATAATCTAAATAATTATATAACAATATAAAATTTTAGTCAAGAAATATACGGCAAAATAAATATAAATACTGTTAAAATAAAAGGATAAATACTGTGCAAAAATAGCGTTATTGTTTTACAAAAGCAAAAAAAAGTGATATACTGTTAAAAATGAATTTTTGGAGGCAATTATGTCAAACCTTAAACCAGCGTACAAAACTCTCGATGGAATTGAAAAATTCTTCCCGTCTCTTTATGGCGAAGTAACAGAGTCTCAAACTGTAAGATACAATAAACTTTTTGATAAGTTTAAAAAATCATTCAATGCAGACTGTGCGTATTTTGCATCATCGAGTGGGCGTGTTGAGGTTTGTGGAAATCATACCGACCACAATGGTGGGCGTGTTGTGTCTTGCGCGATTAGCCTAGATACTTTGTCTGCATTTTTGCCAACAGATAACAGTATCATACATATTAAAAGTGAAGGCTACGATGATATTGTGGTAGATTTAAGCAAAGATGGTAATGAGAAAATCGGCACTTCTTCTGCACTTGTTAGGGGAGTAGTTGTTGGGCTAAAAGAGCATGGATATAACGTTGGTGGCTTTAACGCTTGCTTTACAAGTAACGTTCTTGGTGGTGTGGGCATTTCTAGTTCTGCGTCATTTGAAGTTCTAGTTGCTGAAATTATGAATTTCTTGTATAACGACGGAAAGATAGATAACGAAGAAAAATCTAAAATAGCGCAGTTTTCTGAAAACGTATATTTTGGTAAGCCTTGCGGATTGTTGGACCAAACTGCAATAGCATTTGGTGGATTAAAAAGATTAGATTTTTCAAATAAAGAAAAAATTTCCGTTACAAATATTGAAAACAACTTATCCGACTATACGTTGATATTGATTAACTCAGGTGGAAGTCACGCAGACCTTACCGATGAATACGCTGCAATCCCTAAGGAAATGTATGCCGTTGCAAATATGTTGAACAAAGAACGTTTGATAGACATTGATAAAACTGAATTTTTCCGTTCTTTGCCTAAAATATATAATAGTGTGTCAGATAGGGCGATATTGCGTGCGGTGCATTTTTTTGAAGAAAATGAACGTGTTGATGGTGTGTATAACGCTCTAAACGGTAATGATTACGATTCGTTTATTAAAATGATTAACGCTTCTGGTGAAAGTTCTTTATGTAAGCTCCAAAACTGCTACGTTGCAGGTAGAACTGAGCAACCTATTCCAAAGGCACTTGCAGTTGCAAAAACGTTTAACGTAAATGGTGCTAGTAGGGTACATGGTGGTGGCTTTGCAGGTAGCATACTAAACGTTGTTAAAAACAGTGAAAAAGATATGTTTATAAGCAAAATGAAAGCATTTTATTCTGATTGTGATATTTTGCCGTTGCGTGTTCGTTCAGTAGGAACTATCGTTTTATAATTACTATCGATAATCGTACTGATTATGTGAGGCATAATTGTTTCCAAATATCCTAAATAGTCAATAAATTTTAACGAATTCGCATTGTTCGTATTATTTAATTGACAATTCTAATGTTTGTATATATAATATTATTTAGTATTTTATTATATTTACATTAAGACGCAAATTCATTAACAAATACCGCCTTGATGGCGGTATTTTTACAGGAGAAATATGGTTTTAGACTATGTGATTTTATGTTTATATGCTTTAAGTATGGTCGCCATTGCACTTTATACTCGTAATAGGTCAAAGTCGGTCAATGATTTTTTGCTTGCTGGTAAAAAAGGTCTTAACGGATGGATGAGTGCTTTTTCCTATGGCACAACGTATTTTTCTGCGGTTATCTTTATAGGGTATGCAGGTAAATTCGGTTGGTCGTTTGGACTTTCATCTGTTTGGATAGGTATTGGCAATGCACTATTAGGTGGTTTACTTGCTTGGGCGATAATGGCGAAACGTACGAAGAATATGACTGTAAGATTGCAAGCAAGAACAATGCCTGAATTCTTTGAAAAAAGGTATGATAGCAAGTTCTTAAAAACACTTTCTGCAATAGTCATTTTCGTATTTTTAATTCCTTATGCCGCATCTGTATACAACGGGCTTGGAAACCTTTTTGAAAGAATTTTTCAAATTGACGGAACTGTCGTTGTAATTGCGCTTGCAGCAATAACAGCGTTATACTTAATATTTGGTGGTTACTTTGCTACGTCGCTTTCCGATTTCGTTCAAGGAATTATAATGTTGCTTGGCGTAGTCGTAATGTTTATCTTCTTCTTTACTTGTTCTAACGTGAATGGCTTTGATGGACTTAATGACTTATCAAATAGTGGTTTTGGTTTATTGCCACAGTATGGTGAAAACGGATTTTTGAATTCTCCGTTAGTTATGTTAGTTTCACTTGTCTTGCTTACGTCTATGGGTGTTTACGGACTACCGCAAACCGTTCACAAGTACTATTCGGTTAGAGATAAAAAGGCAATAAAACAGGGTATGATTATAACTACGATTTTTGCTATGATTATCGGCTTTATTGCATACTTTGTCGGTGGACTAAGCCACTTATTTTTTGACAACGAAGGGGGGTTTGGTGGAAACACCGACAATATTATTCCTATTATGCTTGACGGTGTAATTCCAAGGGGAATATTAGGTGTTATTGGCGTATTGATTTTATCCGCTTCAATGTCTACCTTAGCATCGGTTTCGCTATCTAGTGCATCAGTACTCTCTATTGATTTATATAAAGGCTCAATAAATAAGAATGCTTCGGACAAAAAAGTAACTTTTATTATGCGAATGATGTGTTTCTGTTTTATTCTTCTTTCGGTTGTTATTGCGATACTAAACAAGATTTACAACATAACGGCAATAGCATACTTAATGTCACTTAGTTGGGGTACTCTTTCTGGTTGTTTCTTTGGTCCGTTTGTTTTAGGACTTTACAATAAAAAAATCACAAAAACAGCAGCTGTTTGTTCGGTAGTGGGTGGTCTTATTTTTACGGCAACCTTTACAGTATTATTCGGTGCTATTCAGTGCGGTGGTTTTACAGCGGGAATCGGCAACGTTCTTAAAGCTGGTGTTGCGCTATCTCCGCTAACAGGCGTTCTTTGTATGATATTTTCTTGCGTTGTTACCGTGGTTGTCAGTGCGTTTACAAAAAAACTTGATGAAAAGATATTGTACGAAGCGTTTGACAAACCTATTGAAAACGAAATAAAATAATTTATAATGGTGTAGATATGATTTGGTCAAAAGAAGAAACTCTTTCAAGAAGTGAAATTGAAGCCTTACAGTTAGAAAGGCTTCAAGAAACGGTTAATAGAGTTTACGAAAAAGTTGAAGCTTATAGGGCGAAGATGGACGCTGTTGGTGTTAAACCGCAGGATATTAAATCTCTCAAAGATTTAGCAAAGTTGCCTTTTGTAACTAAGCAAGATATGAGAGACAATTATCCATTTGGTCTTTTTGCAGTTCCTAAAAATAAACTAGTAAGAATTCACGCATCAAGTGGTACTACTGGTAAACCTACCGTTGTCGGTTATACAGAAAACGATTTAAAAACTTGGACAGATTGTGTTTCAAGAATAGCGTGTATGGGCGGTGCAACTAGCGACGACGTTGCTCAAATTTGCTTTGGATACGGTATGTTTACGGGCGCTTTGGGGCTTCATTACGGTCTTGAAAATATTGGTGCGGCAATCGTACCGTCATCAACGGGAAACTCTGAAAAACAAATTATGTATATGAAAGATTTTGGAACAACGCTTCTTGTTGCAACGCCGTCTTATGCTTTAAGACTTGCAGAAGTTGCAAGGTCAATGGGCGTTGACCCCGAAAAAGACTTGAACGTTAAAATCGGATTAGTTGGAAGCGAACTTTTAACCGATGCAATGCGTGAAGAAATGCACA